>DASPHQ010000339.1:0-3048 GCA_035629595.1 Urbifossiella sp.
CTCCAGGCCGGCGGCGTCACCGCCCTCACGATGGGCCTCCCCGGCACCGTCGCCGCCCGCTCCGACCCCAACCGCACCAGCCGCGGCGCCGCCGAGAAGTCGTGCATCTTCGTGCTCCTCTGCGGCGGACCCAGCCACCTCGACCTGTGGGACCTCAAGCCCGACGCCCCCGACGAGATCCGCGGCCCCTACCGCCCCATCCCCAGCGCCGTGCCGGGCCTCCGCCTCTCCGAGCTGCAGCCGCGGCTGTCGGCGCTCGCCAACCGGTTCACGCTGGTCCGCTCGATGACCCACCCGGGGAACATCAGCAACCACTTCGACGCGATGCACAACCTCCTCGCCGGCCAGCACAACGCCCCGCCCGACGCCGCGTACCTCGGGTCGGTGCTGTCGAAGGTGCGGCCGTCGCAGCAGAGCCTGGCGTCGTACGTGTGGCTCATCAAGTGCGTCGGCGACCCGGTGTTCTGCGCCCCGAACATCGGCACCGGCGGCCACCTCGGCGGGCACCACGCGCCGCTGTTCGTCGGCACCGCCGAGAACAACCCGTCGAAGCCCGGCTTCAAGGCGCCCGACACGCTCACCCCGGTGGACCCGGCCGACCGCCTCAACGCCCGCCGCGGCCTCCTCGACGGCCTCGACCGCGGCCCCGCCGGCAGCGGCGACGGCTGGCGCGGCGTGCAGCGCCGCGGGTTCGAAATCGCCACCAGCACCGGCCCGCGCGAGGCGTTCGACCTCGGCCGCGAGACGCCGCGGGTGCGCGACCGCTACGGCCGCAACCCGCTCGGCCAGAACCTGCTGCTGGCGCGGCGGCTCGTCGAGTCGGGCGTCGGGTTCGTGACGGTGAACGGCTGGACGGGGCCGGCGCCGGGCACCGGCGGCAACGGGCCGCCGAGTTCGAGCTGGGACATGCACGGCGGCGAGATGGGGATGGGGAACGCCTTCGGCACCGGCTCCTACGGCATGGGCTGGTGCCAGCCGGTGCTCGACGCCGCCCTGTCGGCGCTGCTGACCGACCTGACCGACCGCGGCCTGCTCGACTCGACGCTGGTGGTGGTGATGGGCGAGTTCGGCCGCACGCCGCGGATCAACCAACTGAGCGGCGCCACGCCGGGCCGGCAGCACTGGCCGGCGTGCTACACGGCGCTGCTGGCCGGCGCCGGGGTGAAGGGCGGGGCGGTGCTCGGGGCGTCGGACAAGATCGGCGCCTACGTGAAGGACCGGCCGGTGCGGCCGCAGGACTTGAGCGCGTCGATCTTCCACGCGCTGGGGGTGCCGTGGGAGGCGCGGGTGACGCGCGACGGCCTGACCCGCGCGCTGAGCACCGGCGAACCGGTGCTGGAGCTGTTCGAGTAGCGGCGCTTCCACCCGGTGTCGTGGTGCGACGTGTCCGTGGTGGAGTGGGTGGCCGACGGCCGGGTGCGGAAGCGGAAGAAGGCGTGAGGGTTGCGTCGGCCGACCGCGCTGACGCTTGAACCGGGACACTTGGTTCCAGGCGAGGGGGGGACCCAGTCCCAGAAGCATTGAGTCGTCTGGAAGAATCAATGTTGGAGCGACGGGGCCGGGTTGAACGGGTGCGGGGCTGGGCCTACGATGACGGGACGAGCCGGTAGCTCAGCCGGTAGAGCAGCGGACTTTTAATCCGCTGGTCGTGGGTTCGATCCCCACCCGGCTCACTTGTGCGGACCGATGTGGGCCAGTGCCGATTGGCTCGGACCCTCGTCATTCATCCGACCCACCAAATCGGTCATACCCCCGTTCTCAGCCGTGCCTCGATGGCTCCTGCTGCCGCCCCAACCGCCCGAACCACGTCGTCCGTCACACCTCGTACAAGTGCTAGAGGGTACATCGGATAGTCAGCGGCATGAGCCATGACGGAGTACAGTCGGTGAGCCGTGTACCCCGCTTGTATGATCGCCTGCCCGAACCGACCGGCTTTGTTCTTCTTGTGTTTGGGACTAGTTGACTCCTCCAAGAGTGCCGTGAGTGGGAGGAGCACGTCGGGCGGGTCGGCCGCCATCCCCAAGGCCTCAGTCAGCGAGGATCCCAGCCCGACTAGATCGGCCGGTGATGTCTGACCGACAAGCACCACCCCGGTTGCCAGGGGGGTGAGCGGGGCGGTCGACTGGTCCAGCGTGATCCGGTATTTCGCCGCGCTCGTCACCCCAGCCAGTAGCGCAAGGCCGAGGTCGAGGTGACTGACGAGATTCGCGGGCCTCGGTTTGGCCAGCCCGGAAATCAGGCGAAACCACCCGTCGGTACGGGGTTGATCCAACCCGACTACTTCACGGAGTCGATCGGCTAGGGCGCGATCCAACCGGTATACGGCTTCATACAGCCCGGCGTTTTGGACGGCGGGGTGGTCCCACGCCACGGCTGCCGTCCGGGTCAGGTCCTCGACCCAGACGGTCACCTCCCGTCCGCCGGCGCCGGGGAACCACTCCGGCAGGCGGGCGGCCGACGCCGTCTGTGGAAGGAAAAACTCCCCCCGACTGAGGAGCAATAGTACGACCGGGTCGGCCGCAGTCGGGGGTGGCAGGGGTTCGAGGGATGCCCGGTGATCGACGATCAGGTCCGTCAGATCGGTGGAAAGTTGGTTGGCGACCTGGAATCCCCGACGGACGACGCACGGGATGACACCCGCGGCGGCGGCCGCGACAGCGGCCGCGTACTCACCGCGCGGCCCGTCCACGCAGTACCAGAACGCGACGATCGGAGCCCCCGGCTGGCGGTCGGGGAGCCGGGTGCGGATGTAAGCCAGCAGGTCGGCCGGATCGAGAATCACGTCGCCCTCCCGGGCGATGGGTTGACGACCGCGGCGAGCCGGGCCAGGAGCGGGATACGGGGGCGGATGAGGTCGCCGTCGGCGCAAAGGAAGTTCGCGTGTTCGGCCGTCCGCAGAATATGGTCCGGGTCGGCGGCATCGAGCTGTTGTCGGCGGATCTCGGCCGTAATGTCGTGGCGGGGCAGGGTGAATTCGTCCGGTGAGTAGAGTGCTAACTGGCGGAGGGCTGTCAGAACTGAATACAACCACGGTTGGTCCCGCCGGGC
>DASPHQ010000340.1:0-4663 GCA_035629595.1 Urbifossiella sp.
CGGCTCGTCGAGGAACAGCACCCGCGGCCGGTGCACGACCGCCGCCGCCAGGTTCAGCCGCCGCTTCATGCCGCCGGAGAAGGTGCCGGCCCGGTCGTCCGCCCGGTCGGCGAGGCCGACGGCGCCCAACAGCTCGGCCACGCGCCCGCTCAGGTCCGCGCCGCGGAGGCCGTACAGCTTGCCGAAGAACAGCAGGTTCTCGCGCGCCGTCAGGTCGGGGTAGATGCTCAGGTCCTGCGTGCCGAGGCCGACGAGGCGGCGGCGGTCGCGGTCGGCGGGGGTGAAGGGCTGGCCGAACAGCGTGACGGTACCGGCGTCGGCGGCGGCGAGGCCGCTGAGGATCGAGATGAGGGTGGTCTTGCCGGCGCCGTTCGGGCCGAGGAGGCCGAACACCTCGCCCGCGCCGACTTCGACCGAGACGCCGTCGAGGGCGAGGGTGCCGCCGTGGGCCTTGCGGACACCGACGGCGGCGAGCACGGGGGCGGACATGCGGGGTATGATAGGCTCGCCCGTCACCCGGGGTACGATTCGCCCTCGATCCCCTGGGCGGCGAACTCCGGCTCCACCACGCCCTTCCAGCAGTCGGGGCAGATGCCGTGGCTGAACCGGGCGTCCGAGTTCGCCGCGATGTACGTCTCCACCCGCGTCCAGTAGTTCTTGTCGTCCCGCACGCTCTTGCAGTACGCGCAGATCGGCAGCAGCCCCTTCAGCTGCTTCACCTGCGTCAGCGCCGTCTCCAGCTCCTGCACCCGGTCCGCGAGCCCCTGGTGGAGCGCCACCACCCGCTCGCCCACCCGCACCCGGGCGCGCAGCTCGTTCCGGTCGAACGGCTTCGCCAGGTAGTCGTCGGCGCCGCTCTCCAGGCCGGTCACGATGTCGTCGGAGCCGCCCTTCGCGGTCAGCAGGATGATGTACGTCGGCACCGGCCGGGCCATCGCCCGCACCCGCCGGCACACCTCCGGCCCCTCGAACCCCGGCATCATCCAGTCGATCACCGCCAGCCGCGGCGCGTCCTCCCGCTTCAACAGGTTCCACGCCTCCTCGCCGTCCTTCGTCACCGTCACGTCGTAGCCCCACCCCTTCAGGGTGCGGTCCAGCACCGTCCGCGACACCGCGTCGTCCTCGGCGATCAGGACGCGCGTCGGGGGGGCCGCGACGCGCCGCCGCGCCACCGGGACGGAGCCGGAGATGGACGTGGCGGCGTACCCCGGCGGCGGGGTCTGCGTCGGGTGCGGACACGAGCAGTTGTCGGGGGTCATGCGGTCACTCCTTCGGCGGCGAGCGCGCTCAGTAGGCGGGCGAGTTCGGACGACAGGGTTTCGACGGACGACGCGGCGTCGGACAGGTCGCCGGCGGCGCCGAGGGCTTCGAGCCGGGCCGCGGCGGCGGCGACGTGGGTGCCGCCGACGCACCCGGACGAGCCCTTCAGGGTGTGCGCCGCGCGCTTCACGGTGAGGGCGTCCCCGGCGGCGACCCCGTCGCGGATCGAGTCCATCAGGCCGGGCGCGTCGGCGACGTACAGGACGGCGATCTCGGCGAACAGCTCCTCGTCGCCGCCGAGCTGCTTGAGCGCGGCGCGGCGGTCGAGCGCCGGTGGGGCTACTGAAACGGTCCCGCCCACGGCCCACGCCAGTACGCGGGCCAGCTCGCCCTTCTGCACCGGCTTCGACATGTAGTCGTCCATCCCGGCGGCGAGGCAGAGTTCGCGGTCGCCCTTCATCGCGTGGGCGGTCATGGCCACGATCTTCGTGCGGCGGCCGGTGCCGGCCTCGCGGTCGCGGATGGCGCGGGTCGCCTCGAACCCGTCCATCTCCGGCATCTGCACGTCCATCAGCACCAGGTCGAACGGCTCCCGCGCCAGCGCGTCGAGCGCCTCGCCGCCGTGGTTCGACACCGTCACCGCGTGCCCGACCGACTCCAGCAGCCGGACCGCGACGCGCTGGTTCACGACGTTGTCCTCGGCCAGCAGCACCCGCAGCGCCCGGCCGGCGGTCCGCGGCAGTGGCGTCCGGTCCGACGCGGTCGCCGCCGGCACCGCCGACGCCATCGCCAGCGCCGCGGAGATGGACCGGTTCAGCTCGGCCGGCTTCACCGGCTTCACGAGGTACGACGAGACGCCCAGGTCGCGGCAGCGGGCGGCGTCGCCGGGGCGGTCGGCGGACGTGAGGAGCAGCACCGCCGCCCCGGCCAGCGCCGGCTCGCGGCCGATCTGCGCCGCCACCTCGAACCCGTCCATCCCCGGCATCATGCCGTCGAGGAGCACCAGCCGGTACGGCTCGGCGGTCGCGGCGGCGCGGCGCAGTTCCGCGATCGCCTCGCGGCCGGACTCGGCCCACACCGGGGCGGCACCCCACTGGCGGACGGTGTCGGTCAGGACGCGGCGGTTCGTCGCGTTGTCGTCCACCACCAGCACCGGCACGCCGCGCAGGTCCACCGGCGTCGCCACCGCCCGGACGATCGACCCGCGGGCGCGCTCGAACCGCGCCTCGAACCAGAAGGTGCTCCCCCGGCCGAGCTCGCTCTCGGCCCACACCCGGCCGCCCATCATCGTCACCAGTCGGGTCGAGATGGTCAGCCCGAGGCCGGTGCCGCCGTACTTGCGGGTGGTGCTGCCGTCGGCCTGGGTGAACGGGTCGAACACCGCGTCCAGCTTGTCGGCCGGGATGCCGATGCCGGTGTCGATCACCGCGAACCGCAGCCGCACGCCGTCCGGGTCCGTCGGGTCGGTCACCGTCTCGGCGCGAACGACGACCTCGCCGGCGGCGGTGAACTTGACGGCGTTCCCGGCCAGGTTGGTGAGCACCTGCCGCAGCCGGCCGGGGTCGCCGACGACGAGGTCGGGCACCGTCTCGGGGATGTCGCAGGCCAGCTCCAGCCCCTTGCCGTGCGCCCGCGGGGCCAGCGCCTTCAGGGCGTCGCCGACCTGGTCGCGGAGCGAGAACGGCACCGGGTCCAGGTCCATCTTGCCGGCCTCGATCTTCGAGAAGTCGAGGATGTCGTTGATGACCGTGAGCAGCGCGTCGGCCGACGACTTGACCATGCCGAGCGACTCGCGCTGGTCGGCGGTCAGCTCGGTGTTCAGCAGCAGGTCGGTCATGCCGAGCACGCCGTTCATCGGGGTGCGAATCTCGTGGCTCATGTTCGCCAGGAACTCGCTCTTGGCGCGGTTGGCGGCCTCGGCGGCGAGCTGGGCGTGGCGCATGGCCTCCTCGGCGCACTTGCGCTCGGTGATGTCGTGGGCCTGCGACACGACGTGGTGCGGCTTCCCGTCCGCGCCGGACACGTAGGTGACGCACACCTGCACCCACACCGGGTGGCCGGCTTTATGCAAGTAGCGCTTCTCCCTACGGTAGGTGGTGATTTCCCCGGCCAGCGCCCGGGCCACCAGCTCGCGGTCGCCGGGGCCGTCGTCCGGGTGGGTGATGTCGCGGAACGTGCGGGTCAGCAGTTCGGCCTCGGGGTAGCCGACGATGTCGCACAGCGACCGGTTGACGCGGAGGAACCGGCCGTCGAGCGTCAGCAGCGACATGCCGACGGCGGCGTCGTCGAACGCGCTGCGGAACTGTCGCTCGGACAGCCGCAGTTGCTCCTCGGCGCGGCGCCGGTCGGTGATGTCCTGGACCTGGGTAATGAAGTACAGCGGCGCCCCGGCCGAGTCGCGGGCCAGGGACCGGCTCAGCTGCGCCCACACGTCGTGCCCGGCCTTGTGGCGGTACCGCTTTTCCATCTGGTACGTCTCGACCTCGCCGGCCAGAAGCCGTCGGGCGTGGGCCAGGTCGGCGGCCAAGTCGTCGGGGTGGGTGATCTCCTGGAACGTGCGGGCCAGCAGTTCGGGCTCGGTGTAGCCGACGAGCCCGAGCAGCGAGCGGTTGACGCGGAGGAACCGGCCCTCCGGGGCGACGAGGGCCATGCCGATGGCGGCGTGGTCGAGCGCCCCGCGGAACCGCGCCTCGCTCTCGGCCAGTTCGCACGTCCGCTCCGCCACCCGCAGCTCGACGGTCGCGCGGGCGGCTTCGAGTTCCGCCTCGCGGCCGGCGGCGGCCCGCACGTCGCGCGCCCCGCGGACGCAGGCGTAGACGAGGAACACGTCCTCGAAGACGACCCAGCCGGCGTGTTCGAGCCAGCGCCACGTCGCGCCGGCGGCGGTGCCGTAGGCGGACTCGGGCCACAGCGCCCCGCGGACGACGTGGTCGGCGGCGGTGACGGCCGTGGCGGTGAGGATGACGCGCCAGTCGCGGTAGAAGCTGAGGAACGCGAGCGAGCCGAAAACGTGGAAGTGCGTCTCGATCCGCCCGCCGGTCAGGTGGATGAGGAGCGCCGACATCAGCATCTGCCCCGCGGCGACGGCGTGGCGCGTGATCGTGCGGCCGGGGCGGAGCAGGGCGAGGGCGACCGGCACGGCGACGATGAGGAAGCCGAGCGCCACCGCGGCGAGGACGTGCGGGTGGGTGCGGGCGTCGGCGCCGGCCCACGTCTGCGGCGTGACCCACAGCGCCAGCGCGACCGCCGCGACCCACTGGGCGGCGAGGAGGCCGGCGAAGATGCGGTCGGTGCGGCGGTAGCCGGCGTCGAGCCCGGCGGCGGTCAGCGCGGCCGCCCGGCGGGCGGTGTCGGCGCGGTTCACGTCACCCATTCGACCGGGCTCCTCGGAATGTCGTCTCAG
>DASPHQ010000341.1:0-9749 GCA_035629595.1 Urbifossiella sp.
TGGCCCTCGACGCCAAGGGGCTGTTCCCCACCCGCATCGGCCTGGCTCGCACCCAGGCCGCCGGCGGCGGCGGGCTGTTCAGTCGCGTCTCCGCCCGCCACCTCGCCACCTTCTACTCCCAGCTCGCCGACCTCCTTCACACCGGCGTGCCGCTGCTGCGGTCGCTGGAGCTGCTGGAGCGCCAGAGCACCAGCCCCAAGCTCCAGGCCGTCATCCGCGAGGTGCGCGGCAAGGTCGCCGACGGCACCGGGCTGGCGCAGGCGATGGCCCAACACCCCAAGGTGTTCGACGAGCTCGCCGTCAGCATGGTCAAGGCCGGCCAGGAGGGCGGGTTCCTCGAGGACGTGCTGAAGCGCATCAGCACCTTCGTCGAGCACCAGGAGGACATGAAGGCCAAGGTCATCGGCGCCCTCGCCTACCCGGTGTTCCTCGCCATCGCCGGGTTCACCGTGCTCAACGTCCTGGTCATCTTCTTCGTCCCGAAGTTCGCCCCCGTCTTCGAGAAGCTCAAGGAGAAGGACGACCTGCCGGGCCTGACCATGGCCCTCATGGGGTTCAGCGACTTCCTCCGCTCCTGGCAGGGGGGCGTCCTCGCGGCCCTGGCCGTCGCCGGGTGCGTCGCCTTCGTCCGCTGGACGCGCGGCGGCGGCCGCGTCTGGGCCGACCGCGTCCGCATCCGGGTGCCGATGTTCGGCAAGATCTTCCTCAACCTGGCGCTGTCGCGGTTCACCCGCATCCTCGGCACCATGCTCCACAACGGCATCCCCATCCTGCGGGCGCTGAACATCGCCAAGGACTCCACCGGCAACCGGGTTCTCACCGCGGCCATCGAGAAGAGCGCCGAGAACGTCACCGCCGGCGAGAAGCTCGCCGACCCGCTCCGCAAGTCCGGCTACTTCCCGCCCGACGTGGTCGAGATGATCGCCATCGGCGAGGAGGCGAACACCCTCGAACGGGTGCTCATCGACATCGCCGACGGCCTGGAGAAGCGCACCGCCCGCCAGCTCGAGCTGATGGTCAAGCTGTTGGAACCGATCATGTTGCTCGTCATGGCGGGGGTTACGCTGCTGGTGGTCGCCGGGCTGCTGCTGCCGGTGTTCAAGATGGGACAGACCGTCGGCGGGTAGGCGCCCCAGGTTTCCGCCGCTCGCGGCGATGCAGGAGTGCATCGCCGCAAGCGGCTAAACCCTGAATCCCCCAGGGGTTGAAACTTCTCCCACCTCTGCAGGGTAACCCTGAGAGCGAAATGAGTTGTTCGGGCGGGCGTTCTCTCATCACCGGTTAAGCCCCCCTGCGGCTATAGTTAGAGCGACGAGCCCGCCCGCCCGGCCACGCTTCTGCCGACGAAGGAGACTGCGACGATGATCCTCACCCCCGCTACCCAACGCCGACTCAGCCGCCGGGCGGGCTTCACGCTCCTCGAAGTCCTGGTCGTGGTCGCCATCCTGGTGATCCTGTCCACGGTCGCCATCGTCGCCACCACGCGCTACCTGGAGGACGCCCGCAAGGGGCGGGCGCAGCTCCAGTGCCGGAGCCTGTCCACCGCCATCGAGTCGTACAAGGTGAACGCCGCCAACCCGACGTTCGAGGAGCCGACCGACCTGGGCCAGCTCCTCCAGCCGCCGTTCGGCGGCACGGCGTTCCTGAAGAACGGCGACCAGGACCTCATCGACCCGTGGGGGCAGCAGTACCAGATGAAGCAGTACGGTCAGGGCGACGGGACGACGATCATCCAGGTGTACACCTTCTCGAAGAACGACGGCACGCCGATCAGCCAGTTCGGCATCGGGCCGCTCGCCAAGGTCAACTGACGGTCGGGCTCGCCCAGCTGGTGTCCCTCAGGAACGGATCCCTTACCCTACCGGTGACCCTGTGACCCGCCTTCGCCCCCGCCGCGCCGGCTTCACGCTGATCGAGTCGATGGCCGTCCTGGCCCTCCTCCTCATCATCGCCGCGGTCACGTTCCCGACGCTCCGCGGGCTGAAGGGGAACTCCGACCAGAAGGCGGCGGCCGACGTGGTCCGCGGCCGCATCGCCGACGCCCGCGGCATGGCGATGGAGTACGGCCAGCCGTACCGCCTCGCCATCAGCGCAGACGGCACCCGCATCCGGCTGGCCCCGGACACCACCGACTTCGCCACCCTACCGGCCGCGGAGTTCGCCGGCGCGGCGGTGACGTGCCTGGAGAGCCGGCTGGACAAGTGCACCGCCGGCCTGGCCGCGGACGACGACGGGGCGGCCCCCGGCTCCGACGGCGAGTGGCAGACGGTCGGCACATTCCTGCCGGACGGCACCTGCCGCGAGGTGGGGTCGATCGTGACCGTGTCCGAGGTGAACTACCCGCCGATCCGCATCCAGCTCCGCGGCGTGTCGGGGTCGTCGCGGGTGCTGCCGAACGACAGCAAGTACGGGGGTGGGTGATGGCCCCGCGCCCCACCCGCCGGCCCGGCCTGACGCTCATCGAAGTCCTTCTTGCGCTGGCGATCCTCCTCATGTCGCTGGCGGCCGTGGGGCAGCTGGTGGACATCGGCAGCGACCGCGGCGTCGACGCCCGCAACCACATCCGCGGCACCCGCCTCGCCCAGGCCAAGTTGGCCGAGTGCGAGGCGGGCGTCATTCCCATCGGCGGCGACAGCGGCGAGTTCGCCGACGAACCCGGGTGGTCGTGGGAGGTGAGCTCGCAGCCGGAGACGGCCACGAACCTGTACCGGGTGACGGCGACGGTGGGTCGCGACATGCGCGGGCGGCGGTTCGAGATCGTGCTGGCGCAGCTGATCTACGACCCGGCGATGACCGGCTCGGCGGCGCAGGCCCAGCTGCCGAGCCAGGAGGACGTGGACTCGGCCGAAGTGAACGGCGGGACCGGAATGCCCACGGGGATGATGCCATGAGGCTGACGCCGACGCGCCGCCGCGGGTTCACCCTGCTAGAGGTGATGCTGGCGAGCCTGATCGCCATCTTCCTCCTGGCGGCGCTCTACTTCGCCATGGACGTCACCCTCCGCCGCACCACCGAGAGCCGCGAGGCGCTGGAGGTGGACAACCTGTCCCGCGCCGCGTTCAACCGCATCAACCTCGACCTCGCGTCGGCCCTCGGCCCGCTGCCGCCGAAGTCCGGCGGGAACAGCGCCGCCGGCGCCCCGCCCACCCCCGCCCCGGCCGACGACGGCGCCGCCGAGGCCACGGTGGCGGCCCCGAAGGCGGCGGACATCTCGTTCCAGGCGGGCGTGGTCGGCACCGACAAGTCGCTGACGATCTTCGCCAGCGGCCTGCCGAACGCGCTGGCGTACACCGGCGAGCTGGCGAACCCGACGACGGCCCAGGCGCCGAGCGATTTGCGGCGGATCACGTACTGGCTCCGCACCGGGGGCGGGTTGTGCCGACAGGAACGGCCGTGGGTGACCGCCGACGGGGTGCGGAACTCGGCCGACCCCGACCTTTCCGACGAGGACGGTGATACGCTCGTGGAGGAGGTCACCGACGTGACCTTCGAGTACTGGGACGGCACCGGCTGGACGACCAGCTGGGACGGCTCGTCGCCGGCCGCCGACGGCGTGACGCCGACCGGCCCGCCGCGGGCGATCCGGGTGACGCTGGTGTTCGAGGTGCCGTCGAACCGGCCGAACCAGCCGCCGGTGAAGCAGACGGCGGTGCAGGTGATCCGGGTGCCGTCGGCCCCCGGCCCGGTGACGCCGACGATGGTCGAGCCGAGCACCGACAGCGGCATGGTGACGCCCGAGAGCGCGACGGCGGACCCGGCGGCCGGGGCGCAGGGCGCCGGCGCTCAGGGGGCGCCGGGCACGCAGGCGGTGCCGGGGGCGCCGGGCGTCGTGGGCGGCCAGGGCGGCCAGGGAGGTCGCGGCGGGATGGGTCCGGGTGGCATGGGGCCGGGCGGCGGCCAGGGCGGTCGCGGCGGCGCGCCGGGCGGCGGCATGGGACCGGGTGGCGGCCAGGGTGGACGCGGGGGTGCCGGTGGCGCGCCCGGCGGCATGGGTCCGGGCGGCGGTCGCGGCGGCGCCCCGGGAGGCGCGGCGCCCGGCGGCGCAGCGGGCGGACGCGGCGGGGCCGGTGGTGGCGCAGCCGGCGGGGCGCGCGGCGGACGGTAGAACCAACACGACGAACCGAGCCCCGCGAGGGGCTCGGGTTTTCGCCGCTCGCGGCGTTGCAGGGCACGCCCTGCAACGCCGCAAGCGGCGAATTCACCCCACGAGGTCCGCACCGATGAGGCTCCGCCGGCCCGCCGCCGACACCGGCCGCCGCGCCCCCCGGCGCGGCGAGCGCCAGGGGTTCGTCATCGTCGCCGTCCTCATCGTCGTCGTGGTGCTGTCGCTCGCCGCGTACCGGTTCACCGACCTGATGACCGCCGAGTACCGCGCCGCCGCCCGCTCCCAGACCTCCGCCCAGGCCCGCGCCGCCGCCCGCAGCGGCGTCCACTACGCCGCCGCCATGCTGTCCGACCCCGCCATCCTCAACGGCGAGCTCGGCGGCAACCCCTACGCCGACGGCTCCTTCTCCCCCCAGACGGTCCGCAGCGGCGACACCGCCGGCGCGGACGCCCGCGTCCTCCTCGTCGCCGTCCTCCCCGACGGCTCCGGCGGCTACGAGCAGCGCTACGGCTGCGTCGTCGACGAGGCGAGCCGGCTGAACATCAACACCCTCATCCAGCTCGACACCGCGGGCCAGCTCCTCTACGACGCGCTGCTGAAGCTCCCCGGCATGACCGAGGACGTGGCCGCCGCCATCGTGGACTGGGTGGACCCCGACGACGACGCCCGCGACGGCGGCGCCGAGTCAGACTACTACCTCGGCCTGGGCAACGCGTACCGCTGCAAGAACGGACCGCTCAACAGCATCGAGGAGCTGCTGCTCGTCCGCGGCGTGACCCCGCAGGTGCTCTACGGCACCGACCGCAACCGCAACGGCGTGAACGACGACGACAGTTCGGGCGGCACGTTCGACCGCGGCCTCGCCGACTACCTGACGGTGTACGGCCGCGAGATCAACGTCGACTCACAGGGCCAACTGCGGACGAATGTGAACGAGGCGGACGACCTGCCGGGGCTGTACGCGAAGCTGACCGCCCGGCTGCCGCAGGAGCTGGCCGACTTCATCATGGCGTACAAGATGTTCGGCCTCGCCGGCGGCAACGCCCGCAGCGGCGCCAGCGCGGCCACCGTCGCCGGCGGCCCGGCCGAGTTGAACGCCGCGGTCACGCTGACGCTGGAGACGCTGCCGCTCGCCCGGCGGCAGATTCCGAACTTCCTCGACCTGGTGGCCGCCCGGGTGACGCTGCCGCAGATCCCCGGGTCGCCGCCGGACACGCCGCGGATCGTGGTGTCGTCGCCGCTGGCCGACCCGGACAAGTTCGCGCAGATGTTTGGCGAGCTGATGGACAAGGCGACGACGACGAAGAACATCGAGCTGACGCCGCGGATCAACCTGAACACGGCCCCGCGCGAGGTGCTGATCGCCGTGCCCGGCATGACCGAGGAGGAGGCCGACGCGATCATCGCCCAGCGCGACGCGCTGAGCCCGACGGACCCCGGCACGGTGACCGGCGCGTGGGCGGTGACGAGCGGGGCGGTGACGCAGGCGACGTACCGGCGGATCGGCAAGTACGTGACCGGGCGGACGATGGTGTACCGCATCCAGGCCGTAGGGTACTTCGGCCGCGGCGGCCCGGTGGCGCGGGTCGAGGCCGTCATCGACACCAACCAGGGCGCCCCGCGGACGCTGTACTTCCGCGACCTGACCGACCTCGACACGCCGCGCGGATTCGAGCCGCCCAGGGAATAGCCGGTAGCCGCGGGCTTCAGCCCGCGCGGCGTCGGCGGTGTCCGTGGGGCGTGGCTCCCTGGAACTCCGCCGCAGGCTAACGCGGGCTGAAGCCCGCGGCTACCGGCGGGGCGGCTGGCGCCGCCAGCCGAACGCGACCCGTACCAACGACGATTGACCTCACCGAGCGAGGGTGTTCCTTGTCCCGATTCCTGGCCATCGACCTCGACGCCCAGGGCGTGTTCGTGGCGGCCGGCGCCGTCAAGGGCGGGTCGGCCCGCGCCGAGCAGGCGCTCGCGTGGGTGCCCGGCGCCGACCACGGCCCGCCGGTGCTGTCCGCCGAGACCGCCCGCGCCCTCGGCGAAGGCCTCCGCGAGCGCCTCAAGGCCGCCGGCATCGCCCCCGCCCCGGCGCTCGTGAGCGTCGGCCGCGACCGCGTCATCTTCCGCGAGGTGTCGTTCCCCGCCGTGCCGCCGAGCGAGGAAGCCGCCGTCGTCCGCTTCCAGGCGCTCAAGGAACTCCCCGACAACCCCGACGACCTGGTCCTCGACTACACCCCGCTCCCCGACGCCGCCGACGGCCAGCGCCGCGCCACCGTCGTGGTCGTGCGGAAGGACGTGTTCGCCGCCGTGCAGGCGATGTGTACCGCGGCCGGGCTGCGGCTCGCGGCCGTCACGCCGCGGCCGTTCGCCGTCGCCGCCGGCCTCGCCGCCGCGGTCGCCGCCGGCGAAGCCGACCGCCCGCCTGACGGCACCGACGCCGCCGTCGCCACGCTCGGCCCCGGCGGCGGCGAGTTCACCGTGGTCCGCGGCTCGGCCGTGACGTTCACCCGGTCCGTCGCCGCGCAGGTCGTGGTCAACGACGCGCTGCTGGCGTCGGAGTTGAAGCGGAACGCGGCCGTCAACCCCGGGCCGACGCCGATCGGCGTGCTGTACGTGGCCGAGCCCGAGGGGCGCGTCGGCGGCTGGGCGGCGCGGCTGCGGCGCGCCGGCTACACCGGCACCGTAAAGGCGTTCGACCCGCTCGTGAACGCCCCGGCCCAGGTGCCCGACGAGCTGCGCGGCCGTTTCGCCGCCGCCGCGGGGCTGCTGGCCGCGAAGGCCGCGGGTGCGCTGCCGATCAACTTCGCCTCCCCGCGCCAGCCGCGCGCCGCCGTCGACCCGAACCGGAAACTCCTGATCGTCGCCGGGGCCGCGGCCGCCGTCGTGTTTCTCGTCGGCGGCGCGCTCGGGTACTACGTCCTGAACGACGCCGAGGGGCGGCTGACGGCGCTTCAGGAGGAGAAGGCCGACCTGGAGAAGCAGCTGGCCGACCTGGGGCCGGACCGTGAGCGGCTCAAGGCCGCCGACGGGTGGCGGGCCCGCGAGGTGAACTACCTCGACGAGCTGTACGACCTGGCCGACCGGATGCCGGCCGACGACAAGCTGCGGGTGACGAAGGTCGAGGCGGTGGCGCAGCGGATCGACAAGACCGGCAAGCAGGACTCGCAGGCGCTGCTGAAGGTGTCGGTCGGGGCGAAGAACCCGGACCCGGCGTCGGCCCTGCTGACGGCGTTCGAGCGCGACAACCTGGCGGGGAAGAAGTACTACGTCGGGACGCAGAAGCAGGCCGGCACCCTGGCGACCGGGGGCACGGCGTACAACTGGATGTTCACGCTGGTGGCGAAGGTGAACCACCGCGACCCGCCGGAGTACACCCGGCAGGCGACGTTCACCCCGCCGCCGCGCCGCGGCGCGTACACCCCGGCGGCGGCGCCGGCCGCGACGACCCCGGCCGAGGACGAAGAACCCTGACAATGACGAATGACCCACCAATGACCCACCAATGACGAAGGAAGACCGCGGTGGGGTCGGCGGCTCGGGTCTTCCCTTCGTCAGTGGTGGGTCATTGGTGGGTCATTCGTCATTCCCGCACACCCCGAGCTCGCCGAGCCGATGAACGCTAGAGAACGCACCCTCGCCGTCGTCCTGATCGGGCTGATCGTCCTCGGCGCCGCCGGGGCCGCGGCGTGGCTGCTCGTCCTCGTCCCGCTCGGCGAGAAGAGCCAGGCCGCCGACAAGATCGGCGCCGACGTGGACAAGCTGCGCGCCGAGCTCGCCGCCGCCCGCAAGGAGGGGCCGCGCCTCGCCGAGGCCAAGAAGCGCAGCCTCCCCGCCGACGCCGCCCTCGCCCGGCGCGAGTACGCGGAGATGCTGTCGCGGGTGCTGCAGAAGGCGAACGTCGCCCAGGGGTTCCGCGTCACCGACAAGACGACCGACCCCGCCGGCACGCCGCTGATGCCCGGCGCGGGGAAGAAGCCGGCGTACCAGAAGGTCGCCTTCGAGATGTACTTCGAGCGGGCCGACATGTGGAACGTCAAGGACGTGCTCGAGGGCTACTACCGGCTCAACGTCCTGCAGCAGATCACCCACCTGGACATCAAGGTGGACACCAGCCCGAACCAGGCCGGCGGCACCAAACTCAAGGCCGGCGACCGGCACGACCTGGTCGTGAAGATCAGCACCGAGGCCATCATCCTCGACGGCGCCGAGAACCGCCGCACGCTCCTGCCGGTGCCGGTCGCGTTCGCCGGCGTCGGCGGCTGGCTCGGGTACCAGGGCGTCGCGCTCAACCCCGAGGCCGGCCGCGCCCTCACCCCGCTGCAACTGGCGCCGGTGCTGGCGACGCGCCCCCGCGACTACAGCCTGCTGGTGCTGAAGGACCCGTTCCACGGCCCGCTGCCGCCGCCGCCGCCGATGTCGCTCGGCAAGATCGGCGACGTGACGGCCAAGGTCGGCGAGAAGCTCGACCCGATCCGCGTGCCGGTGACCGCCGACGTGGACTACGTCGGCAAGGTGAGCCTGACGGCGACGGTGGAGGGCGGCCCGTTCAAGGGGACGGAGGTGAAGGTGGACGACACTCGCAAGACGCTCAAGCTGGAGCCGAAGGCGGGCGAGACCGGCACCGGCACCGTCACCGTGGTGGCGAAGGCGGCGAACGGGCAGAAGGCGGAGCGGTCGTTCAAGGTGCGGATCGACGAGCCGCCGCCGGAGAAGCCGGAGCCGGTGGCGGTGAAGGAGGACATCTCGGCGGAGATCGTGCTGTCGGGGGTGTCGGTGCGGTCGAACGGGACGGCGGTGGCGTTCGTGCGCGACAAGTACAACCCGCACACGTACGAGCTGGAGGCGTCGGCCCGGCGGGTGAAGGTGTTGCAGTTCTGGTACACGGACAAGGGCGTGAAGAAGCAAAACAAGGCGTACCGGCCGGACGCCGAGAACGGCCTGGACATCGACGACGAGGGGCAGACGGGGACGAAGCGGAACTTCAAGGTGATCTCGGTGGACGAGGAGGGGTTGGTGGTGGAGGACCTGGCGCCGGCGGGGGAGGCGAAGGCGGTGAAGGGCGGCCCGCCAGTGAAGGGGGTGCCGGTGCTGAAGGCGCCGGCGAAGGCGGTTCCGGCGCCGGCGGACGGCCTGGCGGCGGCGGTGGGTCCGGCGGCGGCGGCGCGGCCGAAGGCGACGGGTCCGTTCCTGTACCGGTGGGCGCCGGGGCAGCCGCTGTCGCGGCTGACGCCGCTGTCGGCGGAGGAGGCGCGGCGGGTGCTGGCGCGGTCGGCGGCGTCGGGGCCGGTGGGCGCCGCGGCGGTGTCGGTGCCGTCGTCGGACGCGCCGGTCGTACCGCAGGGGAACTGAGTGCGGCGGCCGTCACCTTCCGGGGCGATCTCGATGCGCTGGCTGTGGCGCGGCCCGGCGTGGCTGCTGACCGCGTTCCTCGTCGGCGGGGTGCGCGGCTACCAGTGGCTGATCCGGCCGCTGCTGCCGCCGGTGTGCCGCTTCCAGCCGGGGTGCAGCGAGTACTTCATCGGCGCCGTCCGCAAGTACGGCCCGGTGTGCGGCGCCGCCCGCGGCGCGTGGCGCGTCTGCCGGTGCAACCCGTGGTCGGCGGGCGGGTACGACCCGCCTTAGGAGGAGGGGGAGAGGGGAGTGAGGAGAGGGG
>DASPHQ010000342.1:0-2612 GCA_035629595.1 Urbifossiella sp.
GAATCGGAGGGTTCAGGCAAGGCCGGTTGGAAACCGGCCCCACGCCGGATTTCCGCGAATTCCGGTAGCGTTCCGCCCCCGTCGCGCAATCGGGGGTTAGACTTCTCGCCCGCGGCGTCCCGCAATCCCGCCGCGACCGTGAATCGTCGGGAGGGCACACCCCCTCCAAGCGGGGAGCGCGACGTTCGCCCAGGCGGTACACCTTCGCGCGGGGGCGTGCCGAACGCCGACCGCTCCGGCCGGGTTCGCTTGCTCCCGGGGGGGCCGGCGTTATGCTAGTAATGGATTTGCCGATTCTACCGCCGCCACGCGAGGAGCCCACGTGACGCCGACCCAGACTCCCCCCGGCGGCAGCAGCAGTTCCGGCGGCCAGAACCCCGGCCAGAACCGGTACGGGCGTCAGATCGAAGAAGCCTTCGAGGCCGCCTCGCGCCTCGCCGGCTCCGCCCTCGCCCCCGCCGACTTCTACCAACAGTTCCTCAACCGCACCCTCGCCGCCATCGACGCCCCCGCCGGCGCCGTCTGGCTCCGCACCCCGCAGGGCTTCCTCCAGATCGCCTGCCAGGTGAACCTGGAAGCGGTCGGCCTGGAGAACCGCCGCGGCGGCCGGCAGTGCCACAACGAGGTGCTGCGCCAGGTCTTCCAGGCCGCCCCGCCGCGGCCGATCATGCTGGAGCCGAACGGCCGGGTCGCCCCCAACCAGTCCGCCCCCGCGGCCGCCGCCGGCGACCCCAGCATCCCCGCCGCCAACCTCACCGACTACTTCGCGCTGTTCGCCCCGATCGTCACCCCGGACAAGACGGCCCTCGGCGTGCTGGAAGTGTTCCAGGACCCGACCCTCGACCCGAAGCTGTACCCGACGTTCCTGAACTACACGTTCCAGATGGCCGGGTACGCCAGCCAGTACCACCAGTTCTCGAACGCCCGCAGCGCCACCGGCATCGAACGCACCTTCACGCAGGTCGAAGGCTTCGCCCGGCTCGTCCACGGCACGCTGAACCCGACGGAGGTGGCGTACCACGTCGCCAACGAGGGGCGGAAGCTGATCGAATGCGACCGGCTCTGCGTCGGCGTCCGCCACGCCCGCAAGAAGGTGACGGTCGAGGCCGTCAGCGGGGCCGACGTGGTGGAGAAGGCGAGCACCCACGTCCGCCGGCTGCGGAAGCTGATGGAAGCGGTCGTCACCTGGGGCGAGACGCTGACGTTCAAGGGGATCAAGGACGCCGGCCTGCCGCCGGACGTGTCGCACTCGCTCGACGAGTATCTGAACGAGAGCCAGCCGAAGCTGCTGGTGGTGCAGCCGATCCGCGACGAGCGGGAGAAGGACCAATCAAAGCCGGCCAGGTCGGTGCTGGTGCTGGAGAGCTTCAACCCGCCGGAGGACGCCGCCCCGATGGTGCAACGGCTGGAGCTGGTGGCCAAGCACGCCGCCCCCGCCCTGTACAACGCCGCGGAACTCAAGCGGGTGCCGCTGAAGTTCCTGTGGTGGCCGATCGCCAAGGTGCAGGAGGGCGTCGGCGGCAAGGGGCGGTTCTACATGGCCACCGCGGCCGTCGCCCTCGCCCTGCTGACGGGGCTGATGATCCTCTACCCGTACCCGCTGCGGATGGAGGCCAAGGGGCACATGCAGCCGGTCGAGATCGCCAAGGTGTACGCCCCGCGCGAGGGGCAGATCCGCAAGGTGCTGGTCCGCCCCGGCGACAAGATCCTCCCCGGCGACGCCGTCGCCGAGCTGCACGACGCGCAGCTGGAGGGCGAGTACCGCAACCTGATGTCGAAGGTGAACGAGGCGCACGCCAAGCGCGACTTCGCGGCGCGGACGCTCAACGAGCCGCGGCTGTCGCTGACCGAGAAGCTGCGCGTCGGGTCGGAGGAGGGGCTGGCCCAGCTCGCCATCGACAGCGCGCGGAAGAACATGATCTCGCTGGACACGGCGTTCAACGCCACGCAGGCCCGGCCCGGCTGGTTCTACGCCAAGACCGACGACTTCGACCGCCGGCTGAAGCGCCCCGTCGGCGCCAGCAAGTGGACGGTGCTGAACGACGACCGCCGCGAGAACCTGGTCGGCCGGACCATCCGCCCGAGCGAGGAGATCCTCCGCGTCGGCAACCTCGAAGGCGCCTGGCAGGTCGAGCTGAAGATCCCGCAGCGGAACGTCGGCCAGGTGATGCGGGCGTTCACCGACCCGCAGTACCACAAGACGGACAAGGGCGGCCGCCGCTACCTGGAGGTGGACGTGCTGCTGGCGAGCATGCCGGACAGCCGGTTCATGGGCTGGCTGTACCAGGACGACGTGGCCGCCGAGGCCGTGCCGGTGAAGGACGAGCACGACGAGAACGAGCCGGTGGTGACGGCGTACGTGAAGCTGAACCTGGAGGACATGCCGCCCGCGGTGCGGATCCCGGAGCAGCAGTTCGTGACCGGCCTGGAGGTCCGCACCCGCGTCCGCTGCGGCGACCACGCCCTCGGCTACTCCATGTTCCACGGCGTCTGGGAGTGGTTCTACGAGAAGGTCGTGTTCTTCTTTTAATGCGGAATGCGGATTTCGGAATGCGGAATGAAGCAGGTGCTTGAATTCCGCAATCCGAATTCGAGCCGTCCCGCCCCCGTCC
>DASPHQ010000343.1:0-12881 GCA_035629595.1 Urbifossiella sp.
GCCGCACGTCGGACACTTGACATCCAGCGTATCCGCCATGACTGATCCTCGCCGCGGGGCGAAATTGCCGGCCCCGCGGGCATAACGCGGACGGGACGGGATCGGTACAGTAGAAAATACCGGATTCCCCGCCCCGCGTACAAGAAGGTGACGGCCGTGCCCGCCGAGACCGCTCCCCCGGCCGCCGAACCCCGCCTCCTGGTGTCGCTCGCCACCTACAACGAAGCCGGCAACGTCGCCGCCCTCATCGCCGAGATTCACAAGGTCGTCCCGCACGCCCACGTCCTCGTCATCGACGACAACTCCCCCGACGGCACCGGCCGCATCGTGGACGAGCTGATGAAAGCGGACGGGCGGATTCACGCCCTCCACCGCCCCGGCAAGCTCGGCCTCGGCACCGCCACGCTGGCGGCGATGAACTACGCGATGGAGCACGGCTACGACCTGCTGCAGAACATGGACGCCGACTTCAGCCACCCGCCGCGCTACCTGCCGGGGCTGCTGGCGGGGATGAGCAAGTACGACGTGATGATCGGCTCGCGGTACGTGGCCGGCGGCGCGACGGAGAACTGGCCGGCGGCGCGGAAGGTGATGTCGAAGACGGTGAACCTCCTGGTGCGGGTTCTATTCCGGATGCCGGTGAAGGACGCGAGCGGGGCGTTCCGCTGCTACCGGGTGTCGAAGCTGCGGGAGGCGGACCTGGGGGCGGTGCGGTCGCGCGGGTACTCGTTCCAGCAGGAGGTGCTGTTCCGCTGCCACCAGGCGGGGTGCCGGATCGGCGAGTACCCGATCCTGTTCGAGAACCGCCGGGCCGGGGCGAGCAAGGTGAACCGCCAGGAGGCGGCCCGGTCGATCGGCATGATCCTGCTGCTGGGCCTGCGGAACTTCTTCGGCCTGGAGCGCCGGCGGTAGCCGCCGGTAACCGCTGGTAGCCGCAGGCTTCAGCCTGCGCGACGTCGGCGGTGTCCGAGGGGCGTTCCCCCCTCGCACTCCGCCGGAGGTGGGCGCGGGCTGAAGCCCGCGGCTACCGGCCTGGAGCGCCGGCGGTAACCGCCGGGGGACCGGCCGGGGGAGCGTTGTGGTCCACCTGGTGTTGCTCGTCTGCGTCGGGGTGGTGGTGGCGACGGTGGTGTCGTTGGTGTGGAACTTCCTGCTGCGGCCGGTGCTGTACACGACCGGGTGGGTGCGCTCGTCGGCGCACGACCTGGAGGTCGCCGGGTGGCAGGCCGAGTGCGACGACGACATCCCGGGGGCGCTGGCGAAGTACGCCGAGTCGCTGAACCTCGACCCGTGCAACCCGGCGCTGCTGGCGCGGATGGAGGCGCTGCTGGAGGCGCACCCGTGGGTGCGGTTCGAGTGGCCCGACCGGCCGGCCGGCGAAAAACCGGCCGATGGTTCTTGACGCCCGCCCCCGCCCCGGGTACGGTCCATACGTAGGGGGCAGACTCGCGTCGCCCCCGCCGGCCCCGCCGGCCCCCGCGTCAAGTCTTATTCTCCGTTCGGGGGTGGTCCGATGTCCCGTTCTCCCGCCGCGCCCCGCTCGCGCGCGTTCACGCTGATCGAGCTGCTGGTCGTCATCGCCATCATCGCCATTCTGATCGGGCTGCTGCTGCCGGCGGTCCAGAAGGTCCGCGAGGCCGCCGCCCGGAGCAGCTGCACGAACAACCTCAAGCAGCTGTCCCTCGGCACGGTCAACTGCGCCGACACGATGGGCGGCCGGCTGCCGCCGTCGATCGGGCTGTACGCCAGCCGCGGCACCCCGGCGGCGGGGAACTCGGACGGCGGCATCTTCCTCCACATCCTGCCGTACCTGGAGCAGAAGCCGCTGTTCGACTCGAGCACCCTCCCCGCCGGCCACGGCTCGACCGACCGCAACGGCTACCTGCAGACCTACTCGCAGTGGACGCCCGGGATTCAGAACGCGGCCCTGCGGGTGCTGTCGTGCCCGTCCGACCACACGCTGATCTCCAACAACGACGGCAAGGGGCGGACCAGCTACGGCGTGAACGGGCAGGTGTTCCGGCACAACTACCAGTGGGGCGGCGTCGGCCTCACCCCGTACCCGGCCGGCGTCCCCGACGGCCTCTCGAACACCATCTTCTACACCGAGAAGATCTCGCGGGTGACCGACTGCGTCGGCTGCTGCAACCCGTACGTCGACAACTTCTGGCCGGACTGGGGGCCGCTCATCTCCAGCTCCGACTGCGGCATGCTGACCGGCAACGCCGCCATCTTCCAGAACCAGCCGAAGGGCTACCCGGCGGTGGCCGACGGCGGCCGCGCCAGCGGCGACCACCCCGGCACCATCATCGTCGGCCTCGGCGACGGCAGCGTCCGCAACGTGTCCACCAACGTCGCCCCGGCGACGTGGTGGGCCGCCCTCACCCCGGACGGCAAAGAGACGCTCGGCGGCAACTGGTAACCGACAGGTCTCAAGCCCACCCGTTGCAACGGGTGGGCTTCGCTAACCCAAGGCTCTCCCATGTCTCCCCGCTCCGCCGCCCCCGTCCGCGGGGCGGTCGCCCTGTTCGCCGTCGGCCTCCTCGTCGTCGCCGGGTGCAACAAGCCCGTCGGCACCGTCTCCGGCAAGGTGACGTACCAGGGGAAGGCGCTCAAGGGCGGCGGCGTCACCTTCGTCAGCGCCAACGGCGACCGCAGTTTCGTCGGCCCGATCGGCCCCGACGGCTCCTACAAGGTGCCCGACATCGTCGGCGGCACCTACAAGGTGACCGTCGACAACAGCTCGCTGAAGGGGCAGGAGAAGATGGGCGGCACCGCCGCCCCGCCGCCGCTGGTGCCGAAGGGGGCCAAGGGCGGCCCGCCGCCGGGCGCCAACCTCCCCGAGGGGTACGTCGCCAGCGACCCGAACGCGATGAAGGCCGTCGCCTCCGGCGCGAACTACACCGCCATCAATCCCAAGTACCTGAAGGCGGAGACCACCGACATCGAGTACACGTTCAAGGGCGGCGACGACACGTTCAACGTCGAACTGAAATGACCGCCGCGACCGACCCGGCGCGGCCGCTCCTCCGCCGCCTCGCCGCCCCGTTCCGCTACGCCCGCCGCCGCCCGGGGCGGGCGGTGCTGTTCCTGGCCGGCGGCCTCCTCGCCCTCGCGCTCCTCGCCGCCGCCGCCACCGGGGCGTGGTTCGACCACCACCTGTCCGCCGCGCGCCGCGAGGTCGAGCGCGGCCACAACGGCACCGCCCGCCGCCACCTCGACGCCTGCCACCGCCTGAACTACCCGCACCGCGAGATGCTGATCCTGTCCGCCCGCGTCGCCCGCCGCACCGGCGCGTGGGACGACGCCGAGGCGGCGCTGGACCGCTACTCCGGCCGCCACGGCGACGACGCCGACGTGGTACTGGAGCGGCTGCTGCTGCGGGCCACGCGCGGCGAGATCGAGACGGCCGGCCCGCCGCTGCTGGCGCGCGTCGTCGCCGGCGGCGCGGAGGCCCGGCTGGCGCGCGAGGCGCTGGTGGCCGGGCTCGTCTACCGGTTCCGCTGGGCCGAGGCCGACGCCGTCCTCGCCGGCTGGCTCGCCGCCGACCCCGACGACCCCATCGCCGTGCTGCTGCGCGGCAAGCTGGCCGAGCAGCGGCAGAACTCCGAGGCCGCGGCCCGCGCCTACCGCCGGGTGGTCGAGCTCGACCCCGAGCACGACGAGGCCCGGCTGCGGCTGACGACGCTGCTCCTCGTGAACCGCTTCGGCGCGGAGGCGCTGGGCCACCTGGAGGTGCTGCGCGGGCGGATGCCGGACCACCCCGAGGTCGGCGTGCAGTGGGCGCGGGCGCTGGCGCTGGAGGGGCGGACGGCGGAGAGCCGCGCGGCCGTGGCCGCGTGCCTGGCTGCCCACCCCGACTACCCGCCGGCGCTGGCCGAGCGCGGCGGGTTCGCCCTGCTGGACGGCGACGAGGCGGCGGCCGAGCGCGACCTGGAGCGGGCGGTGAGTCTGGCGCCCGGCGACGTGGCGGCGCGGGCGCAGCTGGCGCTGGTGCTGGCGCGGGCGGGGAAGCCGGCGGAGGCGGCGCGGCGGCAGGCCGAGGTGGACCGGATGAAGGCCGACGGCGAGCGGGTGACGGCGCTGATCGAGGGGCCGCTGCAGGCGCGGCCAGACGACCCGGCGGTGCCGCACGAGATCGCCGGGATCGCGCTGCGGGCCGGCGAGGTGGGCGAGGCGCGGCGGTGGTACGAGGCGGCGCTGCGGGCCGACCCGGACCACGCCCCGACGCACCGGGTGCTGGCGGCGCTGCACCACGAACTGGGGAACCCGGCCCTGGCGGCGCGGCACCGGGCGCTGGCCCAGCGCGCGGCGCGGCCGGCGGGCGGGCCGTAGCGCGTGGACACGTGAGCGGGGTCGCGTCAGCGCCCCGTGCGTACCACAATCGTTCACCGTCCGACGTGTACCGATGCGCGTCCGCACGGGGCGCTGACGCGACCCCGCTCACGAGCTTCCCGATGCCCGCCGTGACCCGCCGCCGCGTGTTCGCCGCCGTCGCCGTGCTCGTCGTCGCCGTCGGCGCAGCGCAGCTGTGGGCGTGGCACCACCTCCGCGCCGCCCGCGCCGCCCTCGCCGCGTACCACCCGGACGAGGCCCGCGCGGCGCTCGCGTCCTGCGCCCGCGTCTGGGTCCGCTCGCCAGAAGTTCACCTCCTCGCCGCCCGCGCCGCCCGCCAGGCCGGCGACGCCGACGCCGCCGAGCGCGAGCTCCGCGCCGCCCAGCGCCTCACCGGCGCGACCGACGACACGGCGTTCGAGTGGGCGCTCGGCCAGGCCGCGGCCGGCAACGTCCGCGAGGTCGAAGGGTTCCTTCAGAAGCGCGCCGACGCCTCCCCCGCCTACGCGCCGCTGGTGTGGGAGGCGCTGACGCAAGGCTACCTCCGCGTCTACCGCACCCTCGACGCGATGGCCGTCGCCAAGCACTGGCTGGGCCGCGACCCCGACAACGTCCGGGCGCTCGAGCTCCGCGGGCACGTCTACGTCACCGGCAAGGGCGTCGTCCGCGGCGTCGAGGACTACCGCCGGGTTCTCGAACTCGACCCGACGCGGCGCGACACCCGCTGGCGGCTGGCCGGGTCGCTCATCGACCTGGGCGGGTACGACGAGGCGACCGGGCACCTGGAGGAGTACGCGAAGGCCGCCCCCGGCGACCCGGAGGTCGCGGCCCGGCTGGCGCGCTGCTACGTGATGACGAAGCGCGGCGCCGACGCCCGCCGGCTGCTCGACGCGGCCCTGGCGGCGCACCCCGACCACGCACTGTGTCTGCGGGCGCGCGGGCAGGTGGCGCTGACCGCCGAGCCGCCGGACCTGACCGCGGCGGAGGAGTTCCTGCGCCGCGCCGCCGCCGCTGCGCCGGACGATTACCAGGCGGCGTGGTCGTACGCGGAGGCGCTGCGGCAGCGCGGGAAGGGGCCGGAGGCGAAGGCCGAGCTGGCCCGCGCCGAGGGGATGCGCGACCGGCTGGAGCGGCTCGGCGAGCTGCGCAGCCGCAAGCTGGCCGAGCACCCGCTCGACCCGGCGCTGCACTACGAGATGGGGGCGCTGCTGCTGGCCAGCAACCCCGACGTGGCGGCGCAGTGGCTGGCCGGCGCCGTCCAGCTCGACCCGGACCACCGCCCGGCGCACGCGGCGCTGGCCGACTACTACGCCCGCAAGGGCGACGCCGCCCGCGCCGCCGAGCACCGCCGCCGCGCCGCCCCCGACGGGAAGTAGCCGGGCCACGCCTCACCCCGCAGCCGGGCCGAGCACGCGCTCCACCTCCTGCGCCGTCGTCACGCCCGCGGCGGCGGCGGCGTCGGCGGCCTCGCGGATGGTCCGCCAGCCGGCCCGGCGGGCGACCGCTTCCAGCTCGTCCTCGTCGGCGCGGCGCAGCACCGCCTGGCGGAACTCGGCCGTCGGCAGCAGCAGCTCGGCCGTGAGGAGGCGGCCGCGGTAGCCGGTGCCGCCGCAGTCGCCGCACCCGGCCGCGCCGCACGCCGCACACGCCCGCCGCAGCAGCCGCTGGTTCAGGATGCCGCGCACCCCGGCCGTCAGCAGGTACGGTTCCACCCCCATCTCCAGCAGCCGGCCGACCACCCCGCACGCCGACCCGGCGTGCAGTGTCGTGAACAGCAGGTGCCCGGTCAGCGCCGCCTCGACCGCCACGGCCGCCGTCTCGCGGTCGCGCACCTCGCCCACCATGATGACCTCGGGGTCCTGCCGCAGCAGGCTCCGCAGCCCGCGGGCGAAGTCGAACTCGGACCCCGGCCGGGCCTGCGACTGCGTCACGCCGTCGAGCGCCCGCTCGACCGGGTCCTCGATCGTGACGACGTGCCGGCCCGGGCCGTCGGCCACGACCTTCCGCAGGCAGGCGTAGATGGTGGTGGTCTTGCCGCTGCCGCTCGGCCCGGTCAGGAACACCGCCCCGGACCGCGTCCGCAGCAGCCCGTCGAGGCCGGCGCGTACGTCCGCCGGGAGGCCGAGCTGGTCGAGGTCGAGCAGCCCGGCCGACGGGTCGAACACGCGCACGACGGCGCACTCGCCGTGGACCGTCGGGAACGTGCTGATGCGGCGCTCGGGGCCGCCACCGGTGCGGGTGCTCCCTTCCTGCGGGATGTCGGTGCGGTACGTCAGCAGCTCGGCCATCACCTTCAGCCGGGCGACGACGTTCGGCCCGACCGCGCGCGGCAGCGACGCGAGCGGCCGCAGCACGCCGTCGACGCGGACGCGGACGGCGAGGTCGTGGGCGGTCGGCTGGAAGTGGACGTCGCTGGCCCCGAGCCGGTCGGCCTCGGCGAGGACCAGCTCGACGGCGCGGACGACGCCGTCCGGGCCGGCTCGGACGGCGGCGGCGAGGTCGGCGGTCACGGCGGCGGCTCCGGCGGAGGGTACGTCTCGGGTTTTAGCCCGGAGGGCGTCGGCGTGTAGCCCGGGGTGCAACCCCGGGCGGGCGACGGCGGAGTTCGAGGTGCGTGGCTCCCACCCGCCACGCCGCAGGCCGCCCGGGGTTGCGCCCCGGGCTACACGCCGACGCCCTCCGGGCTAAGACCCGAGCCACCGGCCCGGATTTCGACCGAGCATAGTAGGCCCACTCCGTGTGCCGTTCAGATACAACGGCACACGGAGTGTGCCTACTACTTTGACCGACCCGCCCCTTGACCCGCCGCGGCCCACCGGCGACGATCACTTCTTCCCCCACCCCCGGGCACCCCGATGACCCGCCTCCGCCTCGCGCTGCTCGCGCTCCCATTACTCCTCGCCCCGGCGTCCGCCCAGCCCGACCCCGGCTACACCCGCACTCCGGACGTGATCTACGGCCGGAAGTTCGGCACCGTGCTGACGATGGACGTGTTCACACCGAAGGCGAAGGCCAACGGCGCCGGCGTCATCTGGTGCGTCAGCGGCGGGTGGTTCTCGTCGCACGCCAACATCAACCCCGCGTACGCCAAGCCGTTCGTCGACCGCGGGTACACCGTGTTCCAGGTCGTCCACGGCAGTCAGCCGCGGTTCAGCATCCCCGAGGTGCTCGACGACATGCACCGCGCCACGCGCTTCGTCCGCGCCAACGCGGCGAAGTACGGCATCGACAAGGACCGCCTCGGCATCAGCGGGGCGTCGGCCGGCGGCCACCTGTCGCTGATGCAGGGCGTGGCCCCGCGGCCGGGCGACCCGGCGGCCAAGGACGCGGTCGAGAAGGAGTCGTCGAAGGTGGCCGCGGTGGCGTGCTTCTTCCCGCCGACCGACTTCCTGAACTACGGCAAGGAGGGCGAGGTGGCCCTCGGCCAGGGCACCCTCAAGGGGTTCAAGGCGCCGTTCAACTTCGTCGAGCTCGACAAGGCGACCAACAACTTCGTCGTGATCACCGACGAGGCGAAGCGCCGCCGCATCGGCCGCGCGATCTCGCCGGTGACGCACGTGACGAAGGACAGCGCCCCGGCGCTGGTGATCCACGGCGACGCCGACAAGCTGGTGCCGATCCAGCAGGCGGAGGTGCTGGTGGCGGCGTACAAGGACGCCGGCGCGACGGCCGAGCTGGTGGTGAAGCCCGGCGCCGCGCACGGGTGGCCCGAGTTCGGCAAGGACTTCGAGAAGCTCGCGGACTGGTTCGACGTGCATCTGGCGAAGAAGTGACGCCAGCACTGCTCCGGTAGCCGCGGGCTTCAGCCCGCGCCCACGTCGGCGGTGTCCGCTCCCCGTAACCCCCCGGTGGACCCCGTAGGTGGGCGCGGGCTGAAGCCCGCGGCTGCCGGCCCCGAGCTCAAAACCCAACCGCCCCGTACTCCCCAACCCGAGGTTCCCATGCCCCGCCTCTCTCGCCGCTCCTTCCTCGCGTCCGCCCCGCTCGTCACCACCGCGGCGCTGCGCGGCCAGGACGCGCCGTCGAACAAGCTCACCGTCGGCTTCATCGGCGTCGGCATGATGGGCCGCGGACACCTCAACAACTTCCTCGGCCGCCGCGATGTCGAGGTCGTCGCCGTGTGCGACGTGGTGAAGGAACGCCTCGACAACGCCCAGCGCATGGTCGAGACGCGCTACGCCGACCGGCTCAAGTCCGGGCAGTACCGCGGCGTCCGGGCCGTCGCCGACTTCCGCCAGGTGCTCGCCCTGCCCGGCCTCGACGCCGTCGTCATCGCCACGCCCGACCACTGGCACGCCCAGCCGGCGATCCTCGCCGCCCGCGCCGGCAAGCACATTTATTGCGAGAAGCCGCTGACGCACAACGTCGCCGAGGGGCGGCAGCTGGTGAACGAGGTGGCGAAGGCGAAGATCACCTTCCAGACCGGCAGCCAGCAGCGGAGCGAGTTCGGCGGGTTCTTCCGCAAGGCCGTCGAGTACGTGTGGAACGGCCGCATCGGCACGCTCCACACCGTCCGCATCGGCGTCGGCGGGCCGGCGGTGCCGTGCAACCTGCCGGCCGAGGAGAAGCCGGCCGGCACCGACTGGGACGCCTGGCTCGGGCCGGCGCCGGAGCGGCCGTACAACTCGATCCTCTGCCCGCGCGGCATCCACAACCACTACCCGCAGTGGCGCAGCTACGTGGACTACGGCGGCGGCCTCCTCTCCGACATGGGCGCCCACCACTTCGACATCGCCCAGTGGGCCATGCGCATGGACGGCGCCGGGCCGCGCGAGGTCATCCCGCCGGACGAGCCGCGGCGGGCGCGGGGCGTCGGCCTGCGCTTCACCTACCCGAACGGCGTGACGATGATCCACAACGAGTTCGTCCGCGGCGACGACGGCGCCGAGATCAAGGCCGACTGCGTGTTCGAAGGGAGCGAGGGGATGATCCTGGCGAGCCGCGGCGGCATCAGCAGCCGGCCGGCGGCGATCCTGCAACGGCCGATCGAGGCGACCGACCGCCGGGTGTACGCGTCGAGTAACCAGGCGGGCAACTGGCTGGAGTGCGTCCGCGGGAAGAAGGAGGTGATCTGCCCGGCGGAGGTGGGGCACCGCAGCGCGACGGTGTGTCACCTGGGGAACATCGGCTACCGGCTCGGCCGCAAGCTGACGTGGGACGCGGCGGCGGAGCGGTTCGTGGACGACGCCGCGGCGAACCGCGAGCTGAGCCGCGAGCCGCGCGCGGCGTGGAAGCTGGTGTGACGGGGCCGGTCTTGTAGGTCGGGTCGAGTCTTCGAGACCCGACGCGGGGCGTCGGGTCCGAACCGAGACACCGAGTCGGGTTCGCCCGGCGGGGTTTCTCCGCACGGCCTTGGCGCCCCGCGTCGGGTCTCGAAGACTCGACCCGACCTACGAAACCACCGCTCGCCTCAGTCCCGCCGCGCCACCGCCGTCCGCCCGTCGAGCGGCCCCGGCGCCCAGCCCAGCCGGTCGTGTTCGACCTTCCCCTGAAGCTCGTTGTACACGTGCTTCACGCTGTCCTTGTTCATCGCCGGGCCGGCCACCTCCACCCCCGTCCACTCCTTGTACCACGGGAAGTTCAGCCCCGCGGTGATCTCCTCCACGCTCTTCTTCCCGTCGATGCCCGCCTTCACCGCCGCCCGCAGCTCCGTGAAGTAGCGCACCTCCGTCTTCAGCAGATCCTTCCGCGCCAGCTTGCCGTGCCCGGGGCAGATCACGTCCACGTCCAGCTTGTGCATCGCCTCCAGGCAGCGAATCCAGCTCGCCGAGTTGGAGTGGCCCATGAAGTTGTACGCGCCGTTCACGCACGCATCGCCGGTGCACAGGACCTTGTGCTTCGGCAGGTACGCCACCGCGTCGCCGATGGTGTGGCTGTGGCCGAAGTGGAGGAACTCGACGCGCTGGGTGCCGTCGTCCAGCACGTACCGGTCGTCGAACGGGATGTCCACCTGCTTGAGGGTCGTCGTCTTGAGGTCGTCGCGGGCGTCCTTCCCCGTGGCCTTGGCCGCGTCCTCCCACTGCTTCGGGCCGCTCACCTGCAGCAGCCGGGCGGCGTTCTTGTGGGCGACGATCTTCGCGCCTTCCTTCGCCCACACGCTGTTGCCGTAGGCGTGGTCGCCGTGGTGGTGGGTGTCGAGCACGTAGCGGATCGGCTTGTCGGTCGTCTTCTTGATCGCCGCCACCACGTCCGCCGCCTCCTTCGGGAAGTTGGCGTCGATCACCACGACGTAGTCCTTGAACACGACCCACGTGTGGTTCGACCCGCCGAACGGGATTTTGGGGTCGGCGGCGCTGATGGACGACAGCCGGAAGAAGACGCCGGGAGCGATCTCCTTCACGTCGTCGAACTTCATGTCGGGGATGGGGAGCGGCCCCTGTGCCGCGGGGGCGGGGCGGTCGGCCGAGAGGTACAGCACCGCGGCGAGGATCGCCGGGACGAGGGCGAGCGGCAGGACGCGCTTCATGGAGGGCTCCGGGGGTGGGTTCCCCAGAGTACTCCGCCGCTCGCGGCGGTGCAACGCCGCAAGCGGCGGGAATCAGGGCGCCCCGGGGAGCCCACGCCGCGCGGCGATGAGGTCGGCTTCGAGCTGATCGATGACGCGCTTCCACTTCTGCGGGTCGGCGGTGATCGCGGCCGCGAGCCGCCGGGCCTCGGCTGCTTCCGGCGCGGCCGGGTTGGTGCCGGCGAGCCGGTCGCACCGCTCGACGCACGCCAGGTAGCGGCCGGCGGCGAAGTCGGCGCGGGCGGCGGACAGCAGCTCGGCGGCGGGGTTCGGCACCGTCGCCGCGGCCGGCTGCACCACCGCCGGCGCCGCAGTTGGTTGGAGCGCGACCGCCTGCTGCACGGCCGCGGGGCGCGGGGCGGGCGCCTGGCGCAAGAATTCGGTCACCTGGGCGGCGTCCGCGAAGCCCTCGCGGCGGGCGATCACCTTGCCTTCGGCCGACAGGAGGATGAGCGTCGGGAACGCCTGGATGCCGGCGGCCTTGACGAGCCAAGCGTCCTTGTCGGCGTCCACCCGAACGGGCACGACGGCCGCGTTCACCGCGGCGACGACGGCGGGGGTGCGGAAGGTGGTGGCTTCCATCCGCTTGCAAGGTCCGCACCACTCGGCGGCGAAGTCGAGCAGCAGCGGCTTGCCGGCGGCGGCGGCGTCCTTGCGGGCGGCGGCGTAGTCGGCCCGCCAGCGGACCTCCTGGGCGGGAGCCGCGCCGGCCCCCAACAGCAGGGCCGCGACCGCGAGCGTCGTGCGGGTCATGGTGCGCCTCCGTGCGCGAGTCCCCGCATCCTGCGGGGGGCGGTGTATACCCACCCCGCGCGGCCGCCGCAACCCGAACGCGCTACGCGGGCTCGGGGTTTTAGCCCGGAGGGCGTCGGCGTGTAGCCCGGGGTGCAACCCCGGGCGGGCAACGGTGTGGTTCGTGGGAGCGACGCGAATCGGACACCGCGGACGCCGCCCGGGGTTGCACCCCGGGCTACACGCCGACGCCCTCCGGGCTCAAGACCCGATGTTGACGACCGGCCCGCCAAAATCCGCAGGCACACCCGCGCTACGCCCGCAGGGTGCCGACCACGTCGGCGACGCGGTCGGCGCCCAACTCCGCGAGCGCCGCCGGCAGCGCGTCGGCGAGGCGGGCGCTGGCCCCGGGGTCGTAGAAGTTCGCCGTGCCCACCTGAACCGCACTCGCGCCCGCCACCAGGAACTCCATCACGTCGTCGATGGTGGCGATGCCGCCGACCGCCACCACGGGAATCGCCCCGAGTTTGGCGACGCGCCACACCGCCCGCAGCGCCAGCGGCTTGATCGCCGGCCCGCTCAGGCCGCCGGTCACGTTCGCCAGAATGGGTTTGCGCCGCTTCCAGTCCACCGCCATGCCGACGAATGTGTTCACCGCCGTGACCGCGTCGGCGCCGCCGTCCGCGGCCGCCTTGGCGATCAGCGTGATGTCGGTGACGTTGGGTGTGAGCTTCGCCAGCAGCGGCAGGTCGGGGCAGGCGTCGCGGCAGCGGCGGACGATGCGGCGCGTCAGCTCGGCATCGACGGCGAAGTCGGTGCCGCCGGACACGTTCGGACAGCTGAGGTTGAGTTCGAGCCCGGCCAGTCCCGCGCCGCGGGCGTGAACCTTCGCCGCCATCGCGACGAACTCGTCCTCGGTCTTGCCGGCGATGTTGCCGATGACGGCCGTGGGCAGGGTGCGGAGGTACGGCAGGTGGTGGTCGAGGAAGTGGTCGAGGCCGTCGTTGTCGAGGCCGATGGCGTTGAGCATGCCGCTGGCCGTTTCGACGGTGCGCGGCGGCGCGTTGCCGGGGCGCGGGGCGGCCGTCACGGTTTTGGGGACGACGCCGCCGAGCTTCGCGAAGTCGACGTAGGGGGCCATTTCGCGGGCGTAGCCGAACGTGCCGGACGCGACCAGCACGGGGTTGCGCAGGGTCAGGCGGTTCAGGGTGACGGTGAGGTCGGGCATGGGGGTTGTTGTATTCCCGGCTCGGGGCTCGGGGCTCCGGCTCGGGGCTCCGGCTCGGGGCTCCGGCTCGGGGCCGGTAGC
>DASPHQ010000344.1:0-7252 GCA_035629595.1 Urbifossiella sp.
CTCCACTACGTCGCCGGGATGGACAAGGACAAGTGCCCGGCGGTGGTGAACTGCGGCGGCCGCATGGACCTGCACGGCCAGCCGCTGAGCCGGGCGTGGGTGCGGCTCGGGGTCACGGCGAAGGTCGGTGACACCGCGGTGACACTCGCCGAGCCGGTGACGGGGTGGAAGGTCGGCGACCGCGTGATCGTCACCGGCACCGACACCCACGGCACGGCGAAGACGCGGTCGATCACCGAGGAACGCACAATCACCGCGACCGACGGCACCGTCGTCACGCTGAACGAACCGCTGACGATGGCCCACCTGGGCGGCGGCGACTACCGGGCGGAGGTGGCGAACCTCAGCCGCAACGTGGTCGTCGAGAGTGCCGACCCGGCCGGCGTCCGCGCGCACACCATGTACCACCGCGGCAGCACCGGTTCGCTGACGTATGCCGAGTTCCGCCACCTCGGCAAGCCGGGCGTGCTCGGCAAGTACGCCCTCCACTTCCACCTGTGCCGCGAGACGATGCGCGGCAGTTCGGTGGTCGGCAACTCGATCTGGGACAGCCAGAATCGCTGGCTCACCATCCACGGCACCGACTACCTCGTGGTCCGCGACAACGTCGGCTACAAGAGCCTCGGCCACGGCTACTTCCTGGAGGACGGCACAGAGGTCTACAACGTCATCGACCGTAACCTCGCGGTGGGCGTGAAGCGCGCCAAGCGGCTGCCGCAGCAGGTGCTGCCGTTCGACGGCAACGAGGGGGCCGGGTTCTGGTGGACGTGCAGCCTCAACAGCTTCACCCGCAACGTCGCCACCGAGTGCGGCGAGTACGGGTTCCGCTACGAGGCCACGCCGACGAGCACGCTGAAGCTGTCGTTCCCGATCCGCGGCGCCGACGGCACCCGCAAGCCGACCGACCCGCGGACGCTGCCGTTCGTGCGCTTCGAGGACAACGAGGTCCACAGCACGAACGGGCTCTACGGGGTGAACCTCGGCGAGGGCGTCAACCGCGTCGGCCCCGACGAGCGGCACCCGTTCGTGGTGAAGAACCTGAAGATTTGGGACGTTCACTACGGCTTCCGCCCGCAGGTGCCGAACCTGCGCGTCGAGAACCTGACGCTTCACAAGGTCTCGTACGGCGTGTACCACCCGAACTACGACGGCCACTTCTACAAGAACGTGCTGGTCAGCCAGACGAACACGGAGCCCTTCAACCGCGGCCACGACGACCTGAGCGTGCAGTACGGCCGGCTCGTCGTGGACGGCCTGACGTTCGACGGCTGTCGGTCCGGCGGGATGCCGCTGGTGCAGATCTCGGACGACAACCCGACCGGCGCCGCGGCGACGCACCTGCGGAACGTCAAGACGCTGAACTGGTCCGACAACAGCCGGCAGCGGGCGGTGGTGAATTTGGGCGGCGGCACGCGGCCGGTGCCGAAGAGCGCGAAGGGGGTGTCGGTGTACCTGCACGACTGGTTCGGCCCTGGCCGCACGGCCCAGGTGGTGAGCGTGAAGTCCGGCGAGTTCAAGGCCGACCCGTCGGCCTACCGCGAGGAGACGCCGCTGACGGGGAACGAGTCGCGCGTGTCGGAGGTGACCGGGGTGCCGTTCCCGGAGCCGCCCGCGGTCGTGGACGACCTGCCGCCGGCGACCGTCATCACGCGCGTGGTTCGTGAGGGCGGCAAGCTGCTCGTCCGCGGCACCTGCACGGACAACGGCACCGTGGCGAAGGTGACGGTGAACGGCCGCCCGGCCCGCTCGACCGCGCCGAACTTCGCCGACTGGGAGGTGGAACTTGACGCCGGGTCGAACCGGCTGGAGGCCCGCGCCGAGGACGCCGCGGGGAACGTGGAGCTGACGCCGATGATCCTGACGGTGAAGTAACCCCCGGAGCACGGGCATGACCGGACGAGCGACCGCCGCCCCGCGGCCGGGGCGGCGCGACTTCCTGCGGGCCGGCGTGCTCGGGCTCGGCCTCGGCGACCTGCTCCGCGCCCGGGCAGCGTCCGCCGAGCCGGCCGCGGACACCGCCTGCATCCTGGTCTGGCTCAACGGCGGCCCCAGCCACCTCGAGACGTACGACCCCAAGCCCGACGCCCCCGCCGAATACCGCGGCGAGTTCGGCGCCATGCCCACCACCGTCGTCGGCCTCCGGGTGTGCGAACTGCTGCCGCGCCACGCCCGCATCGCCGACAAGTTCAGCCTCGTCCGCTCCGTCTCGCACGAGTTCGGCGCCCACGCCGGCGGCGTCCAACAGGTGCTCACCGGCCGCCGCCCGCTGGCGGTGGAGAAGGAGGAGCCGGACTACCCCGACCTCGGCTCGGTCGTGAAGCGGGTCCGCGCGGAGGGCCGGCCGGTGCTGCCGCCCTACGTCACGATCCCGTTCCGGTTCGAGAGCGGCGGCCCGGCGTACCTCGGCAAGGCGTTCGAGCCGTTCGTCGTCCCGGTGAGCCCGAACGCCCCGCGGTTCGAGGTGCCGAACCTGTCGCTCCCCGCCGCGGCCGCCGGCCGCCTCCACGACCGGCTCGAACTGCTTGCCTCCTTCGACGACTCCCGCCGCGCCCTCGACCCGACAGGGGTGATGGACGCGATGGACCACCACCAGCGCGAGGCGGTCGCGCTCCTCACCGGCGACGCCGCCCGGCGGGCGTTCGACATCGGCCGCGAGCCGCCGCAGCTGCGCGACCGGTACGGCCGCACGCGGGTCGGTCAGAGCCTCCTCCTGGCTCGCCGGCTGGCCGAGGCCGGGGCTGGGCTCGTCACCGTGATGGCCGGGTCGTTCGACACGCCGAACGGCAACGGGAACTGGGACGACCACGCCGTCGCGTGGAACATCTTCGACCAGATGCGGCTGCGGCTCCCCGTCTACGACCAGGCGCTGACGGCGCTGATCGAGGACATTTATGACCGCGGCCTGGACCGGAAGCTTCTGGTGTGCGCGCTCGGCGAGTTCGGGCGGACGCCGAAGGTGAGCGTGGGTCCGGGCGGCCGGCCGGGGCGGGAGCACCACCCGGCGGCGATGTCAGTCCTCGTGTCCGGCGGCGGTCTGCGGATGGGACAGGTGGTCGGCTCGACGGACGCTCGGGGCGAGCGGCCGCGGGACCGGCCGCTGCGGCCGACCGACTTCCTGGCGACGGTGTACGCCCACCTCGGCATCGACCCGCGGCGCGAGTTCCGCGACTTCGGCGGGCGCCCGCTGGCGATCCTGCCGGACGGGGAACCCATCCGAGAGCTCACGATCTGACTCGACCCCCGGTCACGGGACGGTCAGTTTTTCCCTTTCATCTGTCACTTCTGACAGGTAGATTCCTTACAACCAATTCTAATCCTTTCTCCGCCGCGCTCACCCGAAGCCGTGCCCCCTGACGGTGGGAGTCCACACATGAGGCTCACCTGCGCCATCACCGCGGCCCTGATCCTCGCGGCCGGCTCCGCCCCCGCAGCTGACGGCGTTGCCGACCTGCTCGGCTGGGTGCCCGACCAAGCCAACGCCGCCCTGTTCATCGACGCCGAGGCGCTCCACAAGACGGACATGGCCGTCCGCCTGAAATGGGCCGGCCAGAAGGGGCCGACGTCCGGGCTGGAGTCGCTCCCGCCGAACGCCACGCGACTGGTCGTCGGCTGCCAGATCGACCTGAACGGCGGCATCGGCTGGGAGGTCTCGGTCGCGGCCCAGAAGAAGCACGTCGGCGAGGCCGAGTTCGCCAAGGCGAACGGCGGCACCCGCGACACCGTCGGCGGCAAGTCGGTGGTGGTGACCGAGCGGTACGGCATCGCCACCACCCTCGCCCCGGGCGTCGTCGGCGCGCACCAGCCGTCGAACCGCCAGGACGCCGGGCGGTGGCTCCGGTCGGCGACCGGCAAGGTCGGCCCCGGCATGTCCCCGTACCTGAAGCAGGCGGCCGCCCTCGTCGGCCCGCAGACCCCGGTCGTGCTGGCGTTCGACACCGCCGACATGCTCCCCGCCGCCAAGCTCAAGGCCGGGCTCGCCAAGGCCAAGTCGCTGGAGGGGAAGAAGGTCACGCCCGACGCCCTGGCCGACCTGTTCTCCGGGCTCAAGGGCGTGACCGTCCTCTTCCGCATCACCGACCACATGGCCGGCGAGATCCGCCTGGACTTCGACGGCCCCGCCGCAGCGCTCAAGGACGTGGCGAAGCCGCTGCTGGTCGAAGTGCTCGACCAGATGGGCCTCGGCGACGACGACTTCGACGCCTGGGTGGCGGCGGTGGAGGGGAACCGCGTCACGTACCGCGGCGGTCTGACGCGCGAGACCGCCGGGCTGCTCGTCGCGCCGTTCCTCCGCCCGTCGCTGGGGTCGCTCGGGGGCGGCGACGACTCGTCGGAACCCGCGACGAAGGCCGAGGTCTCGGTGCGGTACTACAAGGCGGTGTCGAAGAAGCTCGGGGAGATGAAGAAGGCGACCCACAAGAGCTTCCAGGCGATGGCCCTGAGCTACAACCAGTCGGCCCGGCACATCGACGACCTGCCGATCCTCAACGTGGACGAGGACCTGCTCGGGTGGGGCGCGTCGCTGACCTCCACCCTGCGTACGATGGCGATCACCGCCCAGGCGGCCAACGGCCAGATGAGCGCGCTCGACGCCCAGCGGTCGATGAGCCAGATCCGCGACCCGAACTACTACTACGGGTCGGGCGCCGGCATGCGGGCCGGGTACTGGGGCGCGGCCGGGTACGCGTACAACTACGCCGTCCCGACCGGCACCACCACGACCTACACGGTCAGCAACAACGCCTCGATCAACCAACTGGTGGCGCAGACCAAGGAGCAGGAGCACCAGTACCGGCTGAATACGTGGAAGACCATCGACCAGGTCACGCAGGACGTGCGGCGGGCGATGGTGAAGAAGTACCAGGTCGAGTTCTAGGCCGAGTGTGCGGTGGCGGCCGACACGGGGGCGAGACATGAAGGTCGGCATCGTCGGCACCGGGTTCGTCGGATCGACCGCCGCGTACGCGCTGGTCATGCGCGGCGTCGGCCGCGAGATCGTCCTCGTCGATCAGAATGCCGCCCGCGCCGCGGCCGAGGCGGACGACATCCGCCACGCCGTGCCGTTCGCGCACGCCCTGGAAGTGCGCGCCGGCGGCTACGCCGACCTGGCCGGCGCAAACGTCGTGGTGCTCTGCGCCGGCGTCGGTCAGAAGCCCGGCGAGTCGCGGCTGCAGCTGCTGAAGCGGAACGCGGCGGTGTTCGCCCAGGTGGTGCCGGCGGTGCTCGCGGCCGCGCCGGGGGCGGTGCTGGTCGTCGCCACGAACCCCGTGGACGTGATGACGCACCTGGCCGCGCGCATCGCGGCCGCGGCGGGCGGCGCCCCGGGGCGGGTGCTGGGGTCGGGCACGACGCTCGACACGGCCCGGTTCCGCTCGCTGATCGGCGCCCGCTGCGGCGTGGACCCGCACCACGTCCACGGCTACGTCGTCGGCGAGCACGGCGACTCCGAAGTGTTGACGTGGTCGCTGGTGACCGTCGGCGGGATGCCGCTGGACGAGTTCGCCCGCCTCCGCGGCGCGGACCTGTCGGCTCCGGTTCGGCATGAAATTGATGAGAAGGTTCGTCGGGCCGCGTATTCGATCATTGCAGGCAAGGGGGCGACCTACTACGGTGTGGGGAGCGCCCTGGCACGTGTCGTCGAGGCGGTGCTGCACGACCAGCGGTCGGTGCTGACGGTATGCACGCCGACCGCCGACGTGGAAGGAGTCGCGGACGTGACCGTGTCGCTGCCGCGGCTGGTCGGCGGCGGCGGCGTGGCCGAGACGTTCCCGCTGCCACTCAGCCCGGACGAACACGCGAAGCTCCGGGCCAGCGCCGCCGTCATCCGGCAGGCGCTGGACGAACTGGGCGATACGCGATGATCGACCCCACGTCGAGACGCGCCATGACCGACACCCCCATCGACCTGGAGCCGACCGCGGCCGCCGCCCGGCTGGCGCTCGCCCAGACCGGCCACACCTGGCTGCAACGGGTCGTGGTCGTGATCGACGGCGACCGCCTCGTCCTCCGCGGCGACGTGCCGAGCTTCTACCTGAAGCAGGTCGCCCAGGTGACCGTGATGGCGCTCCCGGACGCGCCGGGACTGCGGAACGAAATCCGGGTCATCAGCCTGGCCTGACCTCCCCGACCGAACACCACCACGAGGAGACTCCTGATGCCCCCGACCCCCGCGCCGGCCTCGATCAGCGCCTTCGGCCCGGCCCGCTCGACCGTGTCCGGCTCGCCGCTGTCGGCCGACGAGGCCCGCAAGATCGACGCCTACTGGCGGGCGTGCAACTACCTCGCCCTCGGCATGACGTACCTGAAGGCCAACCCGCTTCTGAAGGAGCCGCTGACCGCCGACCACGTCAAGGACCGGCTCCTCGGCCACTGGGGCGCCAGCCCCGGCCTCGCCTTCAGCTACGTCCACCTGAACCGCGCCATCAAGGCCCACGACCTCGACGTCGTGTTCATGGCCGGCCCCGGCCACGGCGCCCCCGGCGTGCTCGGCCCGTGCTACCTCGAGGGGAGCTACAGCGAGGTCTACCCCGACTGCTCCGAGGACGAGGAGGGGCTGCTCCGGTTCTTCAAGCAGTTCTCCTTCCCCGGCGGCATCGGCAGCCACTGCACGCCGGAGACGCCCGGCAGCATCCACGAGGGCGGCGAGCTCGGCTACGTCCTCTCGCACGCCTGCGGGGCCGCGTTCGACAACCCCGACCTGATCGTCGCCGCGGTCGCCGGCGACGGCGAGAGCGAGACGGGGCCGCTGGCGACGAGCTGGCACATCAACAAGTTCCTCAACCCGGTCCGCGACGGGGCGGTGCTGCCGATCCTGCACCTGAACGGGTACAAGATCAACAACCCGACCATCTGGGCGCGGGTGCCGCACGACGAGATCGAAGCATTCTTCCGCGGCACCGGCTGGACGCCGTACTTCGTCGAGGGCTCCGACCCGGCCACGATGCACCAGGCGATGGCCGCCACCATCGACAAGTGCGTCGCCGACATCCGCGCCGCCCAGAAGCAGGCCCGCGACAGCGGGAAGGCCTTCCGTCCGAAGTGGCCGATGATCGTGCTTCGCACCCCGAAAGGGTGGACCAGCCCCGCGGACAGCGGCGGGCACAAGCTCGAGGGAAGTTGGCGGTCGCACCAGGTGCCGATGGCCGACGTGAAGAAGGACAAGAGCCGGCTTCAGCAGCTCGAGACCTGGCTCCGCGGCTACAAGCCCGAGGAGCTGTTCGACGACAAGGGGCGGTTTACCGCCGAGCTCAAGGCG
>DASPHQ010000345.1:0-6548 GCA_035629595.1 Urbifossiella sp.
GCACCACCGGTTACGAGGAGGCCGCGGCGCAGGGGCTCGTCGCCGGGCTGAACGCGGCGCTGAAGCTCAAGGGCGAGCCGCCGCTGATCCTCGACCGCAGCCAGGCGTACATCGGCGTCCTCATCGACGACCTGGTGACGAAGGGCGTGGACGAGCCGTACCGGATGTTCACGTCGCGGGCCGAGTACCGGCTGCTGCTGCGGCACGACAACGCCGACCGCCGGCTGACGCCGATCGGCCGGCGGGTGGGGTCGGTCGGGCCGGAGGCGTGGGCGCGGTACGAGGCGAAGGAGGCGGGAATCGCGGGGCTTCAGAAGGTTCTCGCGTCCACGCGCTCCGACGGGGACACGCTGGAGACGTGGCTTCGTCGCACGGAGGTGGAGTGGGCGGCGCTGAAGGTCCGGCACCCCGCGCTGGCGGACTGGGACGCCCGGCCCGACGTGGTGGAGCAGGTCGTGATCGAGGCGAAGTACCGCGGCTACATCGACCGGCAGGCCGCGGAGGTGGCGCACTTCCGCACGATGGAAGGCCGGCAGATACCCGCGGCGTTCGACTACACCGCAGTGCCCCAGTTGCGGGCCGAGGCGCGCGAGAAGCTGAGCCGTCTGCGGCCCGCCAGCCTCGGGCAGGCAAGCCGCGTGAGTGGCATCACGCCGGCCGACCTCGCAGTGCTGTTGTTTTATCTCGATTGAGCCGTTATGCGGGGCCTGCCCGAGGGGGGAAGCCGGGGGACCGGCGGACCCCACGCGGGACGGGTTCCGGTCGCTCGTTGCGATCGACCCCGGGTGGGCCAGCGGTGGCAGCGGGAGTCGTCCGCCGCCGCGCCAACCGGCTCGACCCTGCCTCCGACTCGCCGCACGGTTTTTGCAGCTACCCCAAGTTGCCTTCCTTCCCACCAGGGAATCTGGCAAAATGGCGGAAGCTGCGGGGGCTGGGTGGACGATGGGAGGGGTGGCCGAGTCGGCAACGGTGCTGACGCCGAACACGCAGGGAAGGTGTGACGCCTCGTTTCGGACCCGTGGGGGTGAAGCGGGGTAAGCTCGGGAAGGGTTCCGGGTCGTGCGACCGGCTCCGGCCTCTCGCGGCACCAGCGCCGCCGGCGGCCGCTCCTGTCTCTTGGTCCGAACACGTCATCGAGCTACGATGGGTCGGGAGCGGTCCAGGCCGCCCAGCCCGTGCGGGTTCACCGCCTTCTCCCCCTTCCCCGGCTTACGGGGTCGGTCATTCGGCAGCAGCGATTCACGGACGGGTTCCGGTCCGCCGCCGGCTCGGCCACGCGCCGCGCGGACTTCCTTCATGCGGGCCGGCCGGAGCCGGCAGGACGGGTACGCGTATGAAGACGGTGTTCACGACCGGCGAGGCGGCCAAGATCTGCAAGGTCAGCCAGCAGACGATCATCCGCTGCTTCGACAACGGGCAGCTCAAGGGGTTCCGGGTGCCCGGCTCGAAGTTCCGGCGCATCCCGCGTGAGGCCCTGTTCAAGTTCATGAAGGACAACAACATCCCGACCGACGCCCTGGAGAGCGGCAAGCGGAAGGTGTTGCTCGTGGACGACGACCCGGACCTGGTGGACACCGTCCACCGCGCCCTCCAGGAGGACGGCCGGTTCGAGGTGCGGATCGCGTCCAACGGGTTCGACGCCGGCATGATGGTGAAGGAGTACCGGCCGGACCTGATCATCCTCGACGTGATGCTGCCGGACATCAACGGCAAGGAGGTCTGCCACCGCGTGCGCGCCGACGCCGCGATGGAGGACGTCCGCATCATCTGCATCAGCGGCATGATCGAGGACGACAAGGTCCAGGAGCTGAAGCTGGCCGGGGCCGACGACTTCGTCGCCAAGCCGTTCGACGTGGACGTGCTGATCGAGAAGATGTGCGTCCAGCTGGACATCGAGGCGACCGCCCTCGCCTGAGCGGGAAGGATGAAGGATGAAGGGTGAAGGATGAACCCGGCCCGGTTCTGAATTCATCCTTCACCCTTCATCCTTCATCCTTACCCAGAGGTTCCCGTGCCACGGACGGCGGTGGGGCGGCTCGCGGCGGACCTGCCGTGGCTGTGCCCGAACACGACCGGGCTGGTCGCGCTGGCCGAACGGCCGGCCGACCTCCCCGCGCTCGCCGCCGCCGACCCCGCCCTCCTCGCCCTCCTCGCCCGCTTCGCGCTCGACGCGGACGGTCACGTCTGCCACCAGCGGTTGCACGGCCCGCAGCTGCCCGACGCCGCGGCCGCGTTCCTGGCGCACCGCGAAGCCGGCTGGCTCGACCCGCTCGCCGCGGTCGTCATCGACATCGATTCCGTCGGGGTCCGCGCGGCGGAACGGGCACGCGCCATCGCCGAGGAGACCGGCCGCGCCGACCCGGACGCCGCGGAGGTGGCGGCGCGGCTGGCGCCGCTCGGGTGGTACGCCATCGCCGCGGTAGACAAAGCCGCTGCCGAGGCGTGCTTGCGCGACCCGACGCAATGTCAGCGCGAACAGTGGGGATACGACGCCCACGCCGTCGCCCGCCGGCTGGTGCTGCGGTGGCGCTTCCCCGGCTGGCTGGTCGCGGCGCTCGGCGGGCTGAACCGGCCGGACGACGGGCTCGGCGCGGTGGTGGCGCTGGCCGTCGCCGAGGCGCAGTGCGAGACGATCGACCTGGGGCTGACGCCGAAGGTAGACGCGGAGCGGTTGCGGGCGCGGTTGGCGAGCGGCCCGCGTCAGGGGGCTGTTTCTTACGTCGCCGATGCCTGGGAGCAACAGCCCGCTGACGCGGGCCGCTCGCCTTCCAACCTGAATCCCAACCCCTACCGCGTGCCGCTGCTCCCCACGCTGTTGCGCACCGCCGCCGACGCGCGCCGCCGCAACGGCGCCGCGCTGGTGCTGCGCCTCGAAGCGGAAATCGACACCCTCCACGCCCGACTCGACCACGACGCGGCCGACACCGACGTGCAGGCGGCGAAGCTGGAGGCGCTGGCCGAGTTCGCGGCCGGGGCCGGCCACGAGATCAACAACCCGCTCGCGGTGATTTCGGGCCACGCTCAGCGGCTCATGCGCACCGAACAGGACGACGACCGCGCCGACAGCCTCCGCACCGTCGTCCGGCAGACGCAGCGGATCGCCGGCATCCTCCGCGAGGTCATGCAGTTCGCCCGCCCGCCGAAGCCGACGCCCGGCCGCGTCCGGGTCGCCGACCTGTTCGCGGCCGTGCTGAACGAACAGGAGCCGTTCGCCGTCGAGCGGTCGGTGCGACTCGAAGCGACCGACGTTCCCGCGGACGCGACCGTCGACGCCGACGCGGGCCAGCTGCGGCTGGCGCTGTCGGCCGTGGTCCGCAATGGGATCGAGGCGGCCGGCGCGGACGGGTGGGTTCGCCTTCGGACCGAAGCGAGCGCGGCCGGGGTGCTGCTCGTCGTCGAGGACGGCGGACCGGGCCTGACGGCGGAAGCGGCCGTCCACGCCTTCGATCCGTTCTACTGCGGCCGCCCCGCCGGCCGCGGCCGCGGGCTGGGCCTCTCGACCGCGTGGCGCCTCGCGCGGCAGAACGGCGGCGACCTCCGCCACGAACCCGGCGACGGCCCGACGCGCTTCGTGTTCACCTTCTCGCTCGCGCGAGAAGCCGGGTTCCCCGCGCGGGAAGCGGCGTAGCCGAATCCGGGTTCCCACGTCTTGCGTTCCGACACACCCCGCGCTACGATTCGGTCAGTTTCTCTCCGGTCGCCGGGATGGACTCCCGTCATGTGGCCGCGGACCCTGCTCGATCTGGCGCGTGGCGCGGCGGATCTGATTTTTCCGAACGCCTGTCTCCTCTGCGACGCCGCCGAGGCCGGGGCCGAGCCGTTTCGGCACGGCCTCTGCTCGGCATGCCGCGTCGCCGTGACCGCCGACCCGGCGGTGCGGTGCCCGAGGTGCGCGGCGACCGTCGGCCCGCACACCGACCTGAAGGGCGGTTGCCCGGCGTGTCGGGGCCGTGGCTTCGGGATCGAGGCGGCGGTCCGGCTCGGTCCCTACGAGGGGCCGCTGCGGGCCGGCATCCTGCGGGCGAAGGGGTCGGCCGGCGAACCCGTGGCCGAGATGCTCGGGCGGACCTTCGCCGAGGCGCGGGCGAACGAGTTGCGGATGCTCAACGCGACCGTGGTCGTCCCCATTCCGCTCCACTGGCGCCGCCGCTGGACGCGGGGGTACAACCAGGCCGGCGCGCTGGCCCGCGAGCTGGCGGCGGCGCTGAAGCTGCCGTTCCAGCCGTCGTGGCTGGTGCGAACGAAGCCGGACGAGCAACACGCACAACCGTCGGCGACGGCCCGTGCGGTGAACATCCGGGGGGCGTTTCGCGTCGGCCGGCGTGCAAGTTTCGCCGATACGTCGGTCCTCGTGGTGGACGACGTGATGACCACCGGCAGCACGGTGGCGGAGGCCGCCCGGGTGGTCCGGGCGGCGGGGGCGGCCCGGGTGAGCGTTGCAGTGCTGGCCCGGGCGTAGCGGTCGGGCCGAGACGAACGACAACGCCGGCCACGACGGTCGGCTCCACCCGGCGGGACGTTCCCGGCGGGCAAACTGCTGGTGAAGGACCGCCGCTGCGTCTGATATTTATCGAGTATCTGGTGCGGGTTGCCGTTCGGGGGAGCGGCGGCCGACCGGCTTCTGGGGGATGGCACAAATGTTCCGGTTCGCGCTCGCGGCGGTGGGACTGGTGGTGACACTCGGGTCGGCCGCGGCCAACCCCGCCAACCTGTTCGCCGAGAAGGTGAAGGACTTCGGCCCGACCCCGCGGGGGCCGGTCGTCACCCACTACTTCCGGTTCACGAACACCACCAACCAGACGATCACCCTCGGCCAGCCGCGGGTGTCGTGCGGGTGCGTGTCGGCGTCCGTCAGTCAGTTCAGCGTCGCCCCGGGGCAGTCGGCCGCGGTCATCGCCCAGATGAACACCACCCGCGCCGGCCCGGCGAACGTCACCAAGTCGGTGACGGTGTACGTGCCGTTCGTGTCGCCGAGCCACACGGAAGTCTCGCTGCGGGTGCAGGCGGTGATCCGCGACGACCTGATCCTGTCGCCGGACACGATCAACCTCGGCACCGTCCGCAAGGGGCAGACCCCGACCGGGCAGACGAAGGTGACGTTTACCTCCGACCCGAACTGGAAGATCACCGAGGTGACCAGCAGCGGGGCGTACGTGAAGGCCGACGTGAAGCAGGAGTCGCGGCAGGGGTCGATGGTCACGTACGTGGTGACGGCGACGCTCGACAAGGACTGCCCGGCCGGGTTCTGGATCGCCGACCTGACGCTGAAGACCTCGAACCCCGGCGTGGCGACCCTCCGCGTCCCGGTCGTGGTGACGGTGTCGCCGCCGGTGACGGTCAGCCCCGCGGCGGCGGAGACGGGCGACGAGCCCGCTGCGACCGCGCGGCCGTAAGCGCACCTCGACTCCGAAAGCCCGGGGACGGCCGTCCCCGGGCTTTTTCCATTCCCCCGATTCCGTATCCCATCCGGCGTGCCCCCCTCCCCGAGGCCGCGTCGGACATGCCGGACCCGTTGCCGAAGCCGTTCAAGAAGCTCCTCGTCGCCAACCGCAGCGAAATCGCCATCCGCGTGTTCCGCTCGGCCCACGAGTTGGGCATTCGCACCGTCGCTGTGTACAGCCACGAGGACCGCTTCGCCCTCCACCGGTTCAAGGCCGACGAGGCGTACCAGGTCGGCAAGCCCGGCGAGCCGATCCGCTCCTACCTCGACATCCCGGCCATCGTGGCGCTGGCGAAGTCCGTCGGCGTGGACGCGGTCCACCCCGGCTACGGCTTCCTGAGCGAGAACGCCGGCTTCGCCCGCGCCTGCGGCGAGGCCGGCATCACGTTCGTCGGCCCGAAGCCGGACATCCTCGACAACCTCGGCGACAAGGTGGCCGCGCGCGCCATCGCCAAGAAGGCCGGAGTTCCCGTGCTGTCGGGGACCGACGCCCCGCTGACATCCGCCGACGCCGCTTCGACACTCGCCGACGCGCTGGGTTACCCGGTGATCGTGAAGGCGTCGATGGGCGGCGGCGGGCGGGGGATGCGGGTCGTGCGGTCCGCCGACAAGTTGAAGGAGGCGGTGGAGTCGGCCCAGCGCGAGGCGGGCACGGCGTTCGGCGTGCCGGACGTGTTCCTGGAAAAGTTCGTCGAGCGGGCCAAGCACATCGAGGTGCAACTCCTCGGCGACCGGCACGGCAACCTGGTCCACCTGTTCGAGCGCGACTGCTCGATGCAGCGCCGCCACCAGCAGCTGGTCGAGGAGTCGCCCGCGCCGAACCTCCCCGCCGAGGTGCGCGACGCCATGTGTGCCGCCGCCGTCAAGCTCGCCCGCACGGTGGGCTACTACTCCGCCGGCACCTGCGAGTTCCTCGTCGATCAGGACAACCGCTTCTACTTCATCGAGGTCAACGCCCGCATCCAGGTCGAACACCCCGTCACCGAACTGGTCACCGGCATCGACCTGGTCAAGGAGCAGATCCTCGTCGCCGCCGGGCAGAAGTTGCGCTTCCGCCAGAAGGATATTGTTCATCGCGGCAGCGCTATCGAGTGCCGCATCAACGCCG
>DASPHQ010000346.1:0-4231 GCA_035629595.1 Urbifossiella sp.
CAACCACTGTAGTCGTCGCACACACTTCACCGCCCGACCCACCACCCGCGACCCCCCGGCCCGGCCCCCTCGCGGGAACCACGCCGTGCGGCCGCGAACCCGGGTCGGGCTCGCCTCGCATCACCACGTTGCCAAAGACCGTCGGCCGCTCCCGCGACCGGTTCCCGAATCGACGTTGCCGCCAACTCGGTTCACACAGACTATGGCCCCGTCCAGAGGCCGGCCACGGTCCGCGAAGATTTTTCTTGCAATGGGCGGCGAGACGGGGTTGCCTGGCCCACCCGTAGCCACGGGTGGGCTTTCAGTCCAGAGGTGGTACTTACAGGAATCGCGTCAGACCCGGCACCGCGACCGGCGGGTCGGCGATCGCCTGGTCCCAGGCGTAGCGGGCGGGGCTCAGGTCTTCCCGCGACGCCAGGGCCTGCTCCCACGTGATCTGTTGGCCGGTGTACGCCGCCATCCGGCCCATGATCGCCAGTAGCGTGCTCTTGGTCATGTACTCGCCGTTGTTGATCGGCCGGCCGGCGCGGATGCTGGCGAACAGCTCGTCGTGCTCGGTCTGGTACATCTGGTTGGCCGGGCCGTCGTAGAACCAGTCCTTCCCCTCGGCCGGGTGGAGCGACAGGCCGTTCGTCCGCTCCGATAGGATCGCCCGGCCGCGGCTGCCGACGGCGTGGGTACTCATGTCGTTCTTGCAGCCGGGGTTCTGCCGACAGTTGCTCACCAGCCGGGCACCGCCGCGGTACTCGTAGACCACCGAGAAGTGGTCGTAAATGTTGCCGTAGTCGGGGCTGTTCAGGACGACGCGCCCGCCCATGCCGACGGCCCGGACCGGGTACTCGTCCTTCATCAGCCAGGCGCACACGTCGAGGAAGTGGACGTGCTGCTCGACGTTAAAATCGCCGCTGAGCCAGGTGAAGTTGTACCAGTTCCGCATGTGGTACTGCATGTCCGACTGCCCCTCGGTCCGCGGCTTCCGCCACCGACCGCCGCGGTAGTCGTTGGCGAACATCGTGCTGATGTCGCCGATCGCCCCGCCGTGGATGCGCTTCACCGTCTCGCGGAAGCCGAAGTCGTAGCGGAGGCACAGGCCGGACACCACGGAAAGCCGCTTCTGCTTCGCCAGCTCCACGGTCTGTAGGACGTGCCGCACGCCGGGGCCGTCCACGGCCACCGGCTTCTCGGCGAAGACGTGCTTCCCCGACTCGACCGCGGCCCGGAAGTGGATCGGCCGGAAGTGCGGCGGCGTGCACAGCAGTACCACGTCCGAGCGGCGGATGACCTCGCGGTAGGCGTCGAAGCCGACGAAGCAGGCGTCCGCGGCCACGTCGATCTTGCCGGCGAGGTCCTTGCGGTTGCGGAGCGTCGTCAGGCTCGACCGGAGGCGGTCGTCGAAGGCGTCGCCCATCGCCACCAGTTTCACGTTGCGGTCGGCGAGCAGCGCCTGCGTGGCGGCGCCGGTGCCGCGGTCGCCGCAGCCGATGAGGCCGACGCGGAGGGTGTCGTCGCCGGCGGCGTGGACGGCCGCGAGCCCGGACGTGGCGGCCGCCGACGCGGCCAGGAATTGACGACGTGACCCGGGCATGGCAGACCCTCCGTAACGGTGAGCGGGAGCGATTGCGGCGTCACGCCGGCCGGCCCAGCAGCCGCCGCTTGACGCAGTGGTCGATCGAGAACACGCCGCTGCCGATCGCCACCACCGCGAGGCACATCACGATGAGGGCGAAGTTGTACTCCGCGCCGGTCGGGATCCGCGACGGGTTCGCCCGGGGGAAGTCGCCGACGTAAATGAAGTCGTACCGGCCCGTCTGGACGACGATGGCTCCGACCATGATGACCACCAGCCCGACGGCCGCCAGCCGCGAGAACAGCCCGACGAGCAGGGCGACGCCGCAGACCGTCTCGCCCCACGCCACGGCCATTTGCGCGTTGCTGTCCAGAACCTCGGTCCACGCCCGACCGCCGTCCTGGGAGAGCTTCAGGTAGCCGTGGAAGATGAAGATCACCGCGAGGCCGACCCTCAGCAGGAAGCTGCCGAGGTGGACGTGCTGCTTCGGCAGCTCGGTCCAAATCCGCTTGATCACGTTGCGGTCCTCCGGTGCGGGAGAGGGGACACCGTCGAGGCCAGTAGTCGTCCGGCAGGAGTGCGAGTCGCCGGACTGTTGGCATTCTGCCCCGCCGGCCGGCCGGCCGCAAGCACCACGCTATCACTTTTTCAGCGGCAGGATCTCGAAGTCGCGCACGAACAGCTCGAAGCCTTCGCACTGGAGCAGAACCTTCCCGGCCTCGGGGGTCACGTCGTACGCCCGGTTCACGACCGTGCCGTTGATCGACACCGCGATCGTGTCGCGCTCGCAGACGCACTCCACGGTCGTCCACTCGTCGCGCGGGCTCTCGCGGTCGATGCGGCCGCGGGTGTCGAGAAGCTCTTTGAACTCCGGGTCGTGATCCTTCCACCACAGCTGCCGGCCGGTGAACACGGTTTTCGCGCCGCCGACCGACCACCGCGGCCGCTTGTCGGGGCCGAGCACCACGTCCGACACGAACGACACCGGGATGTCCTTACCGCGGATGGGGATGAGATCGCCGGCACAGCCCTGGGCCAGCTGCACCTCGACGCTCGCCATCCAGGTGCCGCCGGCGTTGCCGTCGGGGCCGGTGGCGTGAAGAAGGAGGCCGGAGTTGCGGACGTACTTGCCGCCGTCGGTGCGTGTGCCCCACTTGTAGTCGAGCCGCACGCGGTAGTCGCGGTACTCCCCCTTCGTGGCGAGGTAGCCGAAGCCGTCGCCGGTGACGTGGAGAAGCCCGTCGGTGACGCGGAACACGCGCCGCGGGTCGGCGGCCTTCGTGTCTTTCAGCCAGGGGGTGAAGCCGGACAGGTCTTTGCCGTTGAACAGCACGACCTTCGCGTCGGGCAAGCGGGCCGGACGGGCTGCCGCCGCGGCGACGGCGGTGCCGACCAGTAGCGCGAGTGCAAAGCGGGGCATTCCGCCTCCGGGGGACGGGAGTTGTCATCAGCCTAACCTGCCTGCGTCCGCCCTGCCAGAGGTCGGTTGCGAACCCGCGGGCCGGACGGTACTGTTGGACGGTCCCGAGGTGCCTCCATGCCCGAACCCGCCTCGCCGGCCGCGTGCGTCGTCCTGGTGCCGGTCGGCTCGATGCTCGACCCAGGCTGCGACGACGCCCTCCGCGAGCTGGAGCGGCGCGGCCACCCGGTCTGGCGCGTCCGCGGCTACTCGGCCGTGGACGCCGCCCGCAACCAGATGGCCTCCGACGCCCTCACCCGGGGCTTTGACGAGCTCATGTGGATCGACGCCGACGTGGCCTTCGACCCGGACGACGTGGCAAAGCTCCGCGGGCACGGGCTGCCGTTCAGCTGCGGCCTGTACCCCAAGAAGGGGCCGCGGCAGTTCGCCTGCGAGTTCCTGCCGGGTACGGCGGCCGTGCGGTTCGGGCGGGCCGGCGGGCTGGCCGAGATTCGATACTGTGGGTTCGGCTTCACCCACGTCCGTCGCGAGGTGTTCGAGGCGGTGCGGGTACACGCCGGATTACCGGAGTGCAACCAGCGGTTCGCGTCGCCCCTGGTGCCGTACTTCGAGCCGATGAGCGTGCCGGAGCCGGGCGGGCGGTGGGCGTTGTCGGAGGACTTCGCGTTCTGCGAGCGCGCCCGGCGGGCGGGGTTCCCGGTGACGGCCGACACCACCATCCGGCTGTGGCACGTCGGCACGTACCGCTACGGCTGGGAGGACGCCGGTAGCACGAAGGAGCGCTACGGCGACTACCTGTTCCATCTCCCGGGCGTGCCGCCGAACGAACTCCCACCCGGGATTTGACTTGCTGCCCCGAAACCGCCGATGTATGGTAGCATCACGGTCGGAGCGACACGCCCCGACCTCCCGCCTGCCTTCCCCTTCCCCGCACGGGGCCGCCCGCGATGCTGAACATCCCCCTCGGCCGCACCCGCTTCTGCGACGGCGTCAGCCGCCGCAGCTTCCTCCGCGTCGGCACCTTCGCGTTCGGCGCCACCGCCCTCACCCAGGCCGACCTCCTCCGCGCCGAAGCCGCCCAGGCCGGCGGTTCGCGGACCGGGCACAAGGCCGTCATCAACATCTTCCTCGGCGGCGGCCCTCCGCACCAGGACATGTGGGACCTCAAGCCCGACGCCCCCGCCGAAATCCGCGGCGAGTTCCGCCCCATCAGCACCCGCGTCCCCGGCATCCAGATCGGCGAG
>DASPHQ010000347.1:0-2437 GCA_035629595.1 Urbifossiella sp.
CACTCAACACATCGGAGGGCGGCGACGGCGACGGTGCGCGCCGAGCGACGTGGTTCAGCCGATGGACTCCAAGGAATCGCCCTCAGGCTGCGGAAAAGTTCCTGGGACGGTCGGTCGGCCGCCTGCGGCTGCTCTGCGCCACGCTCCTTCACAAGAGCTACCCCCGGCTGACGCGACCGCCCGTGAACCTAGAGGCGGACGAGCTGCTCGACGGCGTGGTGGCGGCGCTCCTGACGGCCCTGCGGGCGACCCGCCCCGCGAGCGTCCGGCAGTTCTTCGCACTGGCCGGCCAGCACATGCGCTGGCAGCTCAATGACCTGGCCCGCCGCCTAGATGAGCGGCCACCCGCGACGGCGCTGCCGGAGGCCGGGGTCGCGGCCCCGCCCAGCACCGGCTCCTGCCTGACCCCGGACGGCCGCCGCATGCTCGGGGCCATCGAGGGCCTGCCGGAGGACGAGCGGGAGGTCTTCGACCTGGTCGGCCTCCAGGGGCTCACCCACCCCGAGGCGGCGGCGGTGGTCGGGGTTTCGGAGAAGACCGTGCAGCGGCGGCTGAACCGGGCCCGGCTCCTGCTCGCCGAGCGGCTGGCCGACCTCCGCCCGGACGCGCCGGGCGACGCCCCCACACCGTGAGGAGGACGGCCGATGCCCGGCAGCCCCCAGGTGCTCGGACTGCTCGAGGAGATGCTCGGCGCGGGGAAGACGCCGGAGGAGGTGTGCCGCGACTGCCCCGAGTTGCTCCCCGAGGTCCGGCGGCGGTGGCAGGAGTTCCGTCTCATCGACGCGCAACTCGGGGAGCTGCTCCCCGGGCTCCGGACGACTCCGCATGCCAACCCGACACAGTCCGCGCCGGACCCGGCCGACCTGCCACAGGTCCCCGGCTACGAGGTGGAGGCGGTTCTCGGCCGGGGCGGGATGGGCGTCGTCTACCGGGCTCGACAACGCACGCTCGACCGCTACGTCGCGATCAAGATGCTCCTCGCGGGGCCGTCGGCCGGTTCCCAGGAGTTGGAGCGATTCCGCCGGGAGACCGCGGCCCTCGCCTGCCTGCGGCACCCGAACATCGTGCAGGTGTACGACGCGGGCGATGTCGAGGGCCGGCCGTACTTCGCTATGGAACTGGTCGAGGAAGGGAGCCTGGCCCGGAAGCTGGCGGGAGTCCCCCAGCCCGCCCGCCCGGCGGCCGAGCTGCTGGCCACGCTGGCCGGGGCTGTGGAGGCGGCGCACCGGGCGGGGGTCGTTCACCGCGACCTGAAGCCGGCGAACGTCCTGCTCGCCGCCGACGGCGCGCCGAAGGTCTCCGACTTCGGGCTGGCCCGGCGGCTGGAGGGCGAGGAGGGGCTGACCCGGACCGGAGCGGTGATCGGCACCCCGAGCTACATGGCCCCCGAGCAGGCCGAGGGGGCGGGCGGCGCGATCGGCCCGCACACCGACGTGTACGCCCTGGGGGCGGTCCTGTACGAGTGCCTGACCGGGCGACCCCCGTTCCGGGCGGAGTCGGACCTGGTCACCCTCTACCAGGTCGTCACCCAGGAGCCGGTCCCGCCGTCGCGGCTGAACCCGAACGTCCCGCGCGACCTGGAGACCGTCTGCCTGAAGTGCCTTCACAAGGAGCCGCGGCGCCGCTACGCCACGGCCGCCGCGCTGGCGGCGGACCTCGGCTGCTTCCTGCGCGGCGAGGCCATCGCCGCCCGGCCCGAGGGCCCCGCGGCACGCCTCGCCCGGCGGGTGAGGCGGCGCCCGGCCCTGTCGGCGGCCGTGTCGGTCAGCGCCTTGCTGCTGGGCGTCGTGGTCGGGGGTGGCCTGTGGGTGGCTGCCGAGCGGTCCGCGGAGAGGCGGGCGAGGGACGCGGCGGACGCGGCGACCGAGCGGGCCGCCGAGCGCGACGTGGAGGAGATGGTCGGCTGGCTGAGGCAGTCGTCCTGGCCCGAGGCCCGCGCCGCCCTGGAGCGCGCGAAAGGCCGGGTGGGCGACCGCGGCTCGGCCGAACTGACGCGGCGCATGGAGCAGGGCCGCCGCGACGTCGAGTTGGGGGTGCAGCTCGACGCCATCGTCCTCAGCGCCTACGACACGCGCAGCGGCACCCCCAACCTCTCACAATACCAGGAGTTCCTGGCGGCGTTCCGCGGCGCCGGACTCGGGGAGGCCGACGACGACCCGGAAGTCGTCGCGGCGCGGATCCGCGAATCGCACGTCCGCAACGCGCTGGTGGTCGCGCTCGACCAGTGGGCGTCGTTCACCGGGAGCACGCGCCTGGTGGACTGGATGCGGAAGGTCGCCCGGAGTGCGGACCCCGACACGGCCGACTGGCGGGACCGGGCCGGCGACCCGGCGAACTGGCAAGACGAGGCGGCCTTTGCCCGGTTGCTCGAGACCGCCCCGGCCGCCCCCCGCGCCGTCCCGACCCTGCTCGCGGGCGAGGGACAAATGACGATCCG
>DASPHQ010000348.1:0-3394 GCA_035629595.1 Urbifossiella sp.
ACGAGGTCGAGGGCGTCGGCGGCGCGGAGGAGGTGGGCCACGGCGAACGCCGCCCAGGCCCCCGGGCCGGCGCCGGGCGGGGCGTCGAAGTGGCCGGTGCCGAGGAGTGCATGGGCGGCTGGGAAGGCGGCCGCGTACACCCCCAGCGCGAGGCCCACGTGGATGGCCCGCGCGGCCGGCCCGGTCGCGCGGGCGGTTGCGGCGGCCAGGTTCGCCGTCGCGAGGGAGAGAGTGACGGCGAAGCCGGCCCAGAAGAGTGGGGGAGACGGGGAGCCGACGGCCGCAGCCGTCGCGGTCATACCCGCCCACCCGGCGGACGCGACCACGAGGGTGAGGCGGGCTGGTGGCATGGTCGGTCCGTTCACGCTCCGGTATCGGTCTCGCCCCGGCTCCTCGCAATTCGCTCCAGAGGGGGAAGTATTGGTGCCCTCGGGTCGGAGGGCCTCGCAAACCGCTCACGTCGTATTCGTCCCCGTCAGCAGAAGCCTCCCACCCCGAGTACGAAAACGCCCCCAGCAGCATCTCGATGTCGTGCCGGGCCGTGCCCCGGGTCGGCCGCCGGCACCGCCCGGATTGCCGGCGATGGCTCGGCCGGCCCCGGCCCCGCCTTCACCAGCACCTGCATCAGCGCCACTCGTGGGTGAGTCCCAGCCGCGATTTCCGCCCTTCTGGGTCTCAGCGACGGGAACACGAGCAGACAGTGCTAGCAGGCCGTTGAAAATGCCGGGATTCGGCGATTTCTTGAATCTGACACGTCCCTTGACGCGGTCGGTCGTTCACCTCGCCCCTCGGCCATACCAGCGACTCACCCAGCCGACCAGAACGCCCATCCGCTACACCCCAGCGGCGAAGGCCGCCCCGGCGGCCCCTTGCAGCACACGCGGCTTGCCCGCACCGAACACGGCCCGCATCACCACCCCCAGGTTGAATGCCGCGACCTGGATCAAGTAGCGCTTGGTCACGTTCGCCCGCCCCCGCAACCACGTCCGTCGGCCACCCCCCGTCTCACACACGTGGGCGAAGGATCGCTCCACCAACTCACTCCGCTTCTTCTGGAGTCGCTTGCTCCGCTCACCTCGCACCCGCCGCCGGTTCGCCGCCATCGCCCGCCGCCACGCCTCCGGCTTGTCCGTCCAGGTTCGCTTCTTCCGCTTCGGCTCGGGGATGTACGTCCGGACCCCCCACGCCTCGCACTCGAAGTCGGCCTCGGCCAGGAGCCGGTTGAGTCGGTCGTAGAAGGCGTGGCCGGGGGACTGTGGGAGGTCGGCGGTGGTCACGAACAACTCGCCCTGGTGGGAGGTCCGGCGGCGGCCCAGAGCCATGACGGGAACCCTCGGAGATGAGGTCTCCCCGTCCTACGCGCCGCGACCCCAGGTGGTTTGCCCCATTTTCAACGGCCTGCTAGCGGTAACACGGCTCGGGGGCCATGAGCAGTTCAAGGCCCCTCAACGGAGACGGAACCGGAATCAGCATTAGGTGAGTTCAGTACTCGAACCCGTCGATGGTGATCTGGCCGAGGTCGCCGTGCCGGTCCAGGCGGTCGGTGCCGCCGAACAGTTCGACCGATTCGAACATGTTCCCCCGCAGCCGGAGCACATCGTCCCCGCCGCCCAGATCGATCGGGAGCCCGATGAAGGTGCAGTCGACCAGCGTGACCTGGTCGTCTCCCCCACCCGCGTCGATCCCGCCGAACCCAACCGCGGCGAACGGGGCGGCCCCGGTGGTGTTGACCATGGTGAGGGAGTCGTCACCCTCGCCGAGGTAGACGATGACGGTCTCGAACGACGAGTTGCGGACGCGGATCGTGTCGTTCCCGCCATACGAGTCGAGCACCACGTCGCCGAGTTCGCCGGTCACGGAAGTAACGCGGACGTTCGTCAGCGACCACACGTCGGCCCGCTCGACCCCGTCGAACGCCTCCATCGACTGGAGGGACAGGGCGGCGGCCCCGTTCCCCGGGAGGACCACGTTGCGGACGTCCACCACGGTTCCGGTGACCGAGACGAACCCGCTCGTGTACCCGACTCCGAAGAACGGGACGTTTACGGTGGCACCGCCGATCACCCGGCTGTCGGTCAGCCGGACCGTGTCCGCGATCAAGTTCAGGCCGGCCTGGTTAAAGTACCCGAACCCCGCCTCGTCCGTCCCGCTGATCGCCTCGATGCTCACGCGGGCGGCGTCGATCACGTCCTCCCCTTCGCCGGTGCCGATGCCGAAATCCACGAAGACGTCGGTGGCGGAGTCGAAGGTCAGGTCGACGTCGCGGAGGCGGACGGTGTCGGCCCCGTCGGACCCCACGATCAAGAGGAACGGTGAGAGGGATTCGCCCGCCACCGTGGCGGTCAGGCGCTCGACCGTGACCGCGTCTCCCAAGTCGTTCGCTCCCCCGCCCGCGAGCACGAACAGGTCGAACCGGTCGGCTTCGATCCGGGTGTCCGCGAGCGTGATCTGGTCACGCCCGCCCGAACCGTCCGCGAACGAATAGTCGCCCCGGACGAAGACGTTCGCCTCCCCGCTCCGCACGTCCGTGCCAGTCACGAGAATGGTGTCGCTCCCGTTCGTTTGCACGCCGCTCGGGGCGGGTTCGTCGCCGAACAGGGCGATCGCGAGGCCGCTGCCGGCGTCGGTTGTGTCCTCCAGCCGGAGTACGTCGTTCCCCGTTCCGCCCGACACGTACAGGTCGGAGAGCACCAGGCGCTTGGTCGTCACCCGGTCGTCGCCGTCGGCGGCGAGAACCCGTACCCGGCCCACCCCGGCGAACGTCGCGCGACCCGCCCCGCCGTTGACGGTGGTGCCGATCCCCTGCACCTCGACGATCCCCGCACCGTGGCCACGGAGGACGACGCGGTTGTCGGTGGCGTCCCCGAGTACCTCCAGGGTGCCTCCCGACAGAGCGGCGGTCACGTTCCCGGCGGGCACGTCCCGCGCTTCGAGTCGGAGCAACCGGGGGGTGAAACGCGCGGGTCGACTGCGTTGCGTTACGGCAAAATCTCCTGATCGTGGGTGATGGCCGTCGCCCCGTCAACGGGATTCGAGCGCGGGGCGTCGGCCGGTTCGAAACGTTGTTGCGAAGACTGGTTCAGTCCACGTCTGTGGCGGTTTCGATTCCGCCGAGGTCGGTGACCTGATCCCTCACACGGGCATCGACGTTGACGAAGAACCAGTCGGTCCCGGCCGACCCGGTCAGCCGGTCCTCGGCGGCGTCGTCGTGGACGGTCACGTCGGCAATGAGGCGGTGGGTAGAGCTTGACGCCTGGAGGGCCGCGACCCGCGACGGGACGTTCCCGGCCCCGGTCCAAATGCCGAGGATGGCGCACAGGGCATCCGGGTCGTCGTCGTAGTCGGTGTACCCGCCGATGAGGATGTCCTCGCCCACATTCCCGACGAGTCGGTC
>DASPHQ010000349.1:0-4547 GCA_035629595.1 Urbifossiella sp.
CCCCAGCGCCGCGCCGGTGTCCACGCCCTTCCCCAGCTGGCCGTCGAGCATGCCGTGGATGAGCCCGGCCGCGAGCGCGTCGCCGGCGCCGAGGCGGTCCACGATCTCGACCTCGTACCACGCCGACTCGTACAGCTTCCCCGCGGAATACCCCACCGCGGCGAAGCGATTCCGCCACACCAGCGGCGCCTCGCGGCGTGTGCCGGCCACCGCCTGCACGCCGAACCGCGCCATCAGCCCTTCGGCGACCGCGGGGAAGTCCGCACCGGTGATCCCGAACAGGAACTCGGCGTCGGCCTCGCTGGCGATGACGAGTTCGCAGTCGCGCAGAAGCCCGCCCATGACGCGGGCCGCGTCCTCGCGGCTCCACAGCTTCGCCCGGTAGTTCAGGTCGATGCTCGTCCCGAGCCCGAGCCCCCGGGCCGCCTTCAGCCCCGCGGCCACGGCGTCGGCGGCGCCGGGGCTGAGGGCGGCGGTGATGCCGGAGACGTGGAACCAGCGGGCGCCCGCGAGCACGGCCGGCCAGTCGAACGTGTCGGCGGTGATGCCGGCGGCGGCGGAGTCCTTGCGGTCGTAGAGGACGGAGCTGGCCCGCGGGGCGGCGCCGAATTCCAGGAAGTACAGGCCGCACCGCGAGTCCGGGGCGTAATTCACGAAGCGGTCCGACACGCCGGCCTCGCGGACGCGGTTGGCGACGAGCCGGCCGAGCGGGTTGTCCGGCAGCCGCGACACCCACGCCGCCGACCGGCCGAGGCGGACGAGCCCGACGGCGGTGTTGAGCTCGGCCCCGCCGACCTCCACGTCGAGGCTGCGGGCCTGCTCGAGGCGCTGGAAGTGCGGCGGGGCGAGCCGCACCATCGCCTCGCCGAACGTGACCACGTCGGGAGCGTTCATGATTTTTTTGACGGGATGAACAGGATGAAACAGGATGGAAAACAGAACCAAAATTCAATCTGTCTTTCCATCCTGTTTCATCCTGTTCATCCCGTCAAAAATGAATTTAAACTCCCGCGCCAGCGCCGTGATGCGGGCGAAGTCGCCGGCCGCGACCGCCTTCGGCTCCACCAGCTGCCCGCCGACGCCGAGGCACACGGCCCCGGCCTTCAAAAACTCGGCCGCCGTCGTCAGGTCCACGCCGCCGGTCGGCATCAGCTTCACCTGCGGCAGCGGGCCGCGCAGCGCCCGGAAGAACGCCGGCCCCACCACGTCGGCCGGGAACACCTTCACGACGTCGGCGCCGGCCTCCCACGCGGTCAGCACCTCCGTCGGCGTGAACGCCCCCGGCATCACCAGCTTGTCGTACCGCCGGCACATCCGAATCACGTCCACGTTCACGGCCGGCGACACGACGAACTCGGCCCCCGCGAGGAACGCCGCCCGGCACGTCTCGGGGTCGAGCACGGTGCCCGCGCCTAGCAACACGCGGTCGCCGAGCTGCCGCTTCGCCTCGCGGATCACGTCCACCGCGTTCGGAACCGTGAACGTCACCTCGGCGACCGTGACGCCGCCGTCCGCCAGCGCCCGCACCACCTCGACCAGCGGCCCGGGGTCGGCGTGGCGCACGACGGCGACGATGCCGCAGTCGAGGACGCGCTGGAGGTCTCGTTCACGGCTCATGTCGGGATTGTAGGGGTGGGCTTTCGCGCCAACCATGAACTAGAGTTGGGAACCCCCGGAACCCGACGCATGCCGCCGCGCCAGCCCCGGTACGACTCGCTCGACCTGTGGCGCGGCGTCGCCTGCCTGATGGTCGTCGCCTACCACGCCGCCGTCTACACCCACTCCGACGCCTTCGAGGAACAGCTGCGCGCCCACGGCGGCACCGCTGCCGACTGGCTCCTCGCGGCCGTCGGCCGGTTCTGGTTCGGCGTGCCGGTGTTCTTCGTCATCAGCGGCTACTGCATCGCGGCGAGCGCCGACGCCACCCGCGCCAAACCCGGCGGCGTCGGCCGCTACTTCGTGCGGCGGGTGCGGCGCATCTACCCGCCGCTGTGGGCCGCGACCGCGCTCGGCGTGCTGCTGGCGCTGGTGCTGGCGCGAACGGCGTGGCCCGGCCACACCGCCGCCGACCGCGTGCCGCTGGCCGACCCCGCGGGCCTGAACGCCGTCCAGTGGTTCGGCAACCTCACGCTCGTGGAGGAGTGGCGGCCCGCGCTCGGCGGCCCCGAGAAGGACTACTTCCTCGGCCAAATCTGGACGCTCTGCTACGAGGAGCAGTTCTACCTCGTCGTCGGCCTGCTGCTGCTCGTGTGCCCGCGGCGGTTCTTCGCCGGGGTGTGGGTCGTCACCGGGCTCGTGCTGCTGAACGTCGCCGGCCCCGAGCGCTTCCAGGTGCGCATCCCCGGGCTGTTCAGCGAAGGGCTGTGGCTGTCGTTCGCGGCCGGCGTCGCCGTCTACTACCGCCGCAACCACGCCGACCCGACCGCCGGCGTGCTGTTCGAACTGCTGCTCGTCGCCGCCACCGTCGCCGCGGTCCGGTTCGACCCCGATCCGCTCGGGCATCACAAATCGCTGGCGAAATGGACGTGGGTCGCCGGTGCGTTCGCGGTGCTGGCGTGCCGGCTGTCGCGGCACGACGCGGCGCTGTCGTCGGCCCGCTGGGCCGCGCCGCTGCGGTTTTGCGGGCGGATGTGCTACAGCCTCTACCTCGTCCACCCGCTCGTCGCGGTGCCGGTGGCGTGGCTGTTCTGGCGCGCCGGCCTTACGTCGCCGGCCGTCACCGTGTTCGTCACGCTCCCCGTCGCGGTGCTCGCATCGGTGCCGGTCGGGTACGCCTTTTGCCGGCTGGTCGAACAACGGTTCGCCGGCGCCGCCCGGCCGGCCGCCCCCGTTCGCGCCGCGGAATCGCGGCCGACCCCTGCCGCCGCCTGACCCCCTCCGCTACAGATAAACCGGGTCGGGCCGCCCACCCCGCCCCGGAGTCGCTCATGTCGCGCCGCCCCGTGTTCACCCTCGTCGTCGGCCTGGTCGCCGTCGCCCTCGCAGTCACCGGCCGGGTGTCCGGTCAGGCGCCCGCCGGGAAGGACGCCACCGTCACCGTCGCGGTGCCGGCCCAGGACTTCCCGAACGTCCACGCCGACCCGAGCGACAAGGGGCCGACGATCCAGGGCGTGCTGAAGCTCCCGGCGATCCCGCTGCGGACCGACGTCGGCACCCGCGTCATCGACCTGAAGCACGTCCGCCGGGTGACGTTCCAGCGCGACCCGAAGGGGAACTCGCAGGACCTGGTGGAGCTGTCCAACAAGGACATCGTCCGCGGCCACGTCACCGCCGAGGTGTTCCCGGTGGAGGCCGACGGCAAGACGACCGACTACCCGAAGGCGGCGCTCCGCGAAATCCGCATCGACCGCGACGACCACCTGTCGCCGGTCGGGGTGGCGGTCGGGCTCCTGACGCTGACCGCGATGGAGATCGTGCTGGGGATCGACAACATCATCTTCCTGGCGATCGTGGCCGCCCGGCTGCCGAAGAAGGAGCAGCCGAAGGCCCGCAAGATCGGCCTCGGGGCGGCCCTGGGCACGCGGCTCGTGCTGCTGTTCTCGTTGACGTTCATCCTCGGCCTGACGGCCCCGATCTTCACGCTCCCGGACCTGCCGTTCATGCACGACCTGGAGGCCCGCGAGGTGTCGTGGCGGGACGTGATCCTCCTCGTCGGCGGGCTGTTCCTGATCGGCAAGAGCGTGTACGAGATGCACGAGAAGCTGGAGCTCGCGAAGGCCCACCACGCGGCCGGCACCACGCCGCCGACCGAGGGGAACGCGAGCTTCGCCAGCACGATCGCCACCATCGCGGTGATCGACATCGTGTTCTCGCTCGACTCGGTCATCACCGCGGTGGGGATGGTGGACAACGTGTGGGTGATGGTGGTGGCGATGGTCCTGGCGATGGTCGTGATGCTGGTGTTCGCCGGCCCGGTGAGCGACTTCGTGGACCGCCACCCGACGGTGAAGGTGCTGGCGCTGTCGTTCCTCATCCTCATCGGCGTGATGCTCGTGGCCGAGGGGTTCGGCCAACACATCAACAAGGGGTACATTTATTTCGCGATGGCGTTCGCGGTCGCGGTCGAGTTCGTGAACCTGAAGCTCCGCGGGTCGTCGGCGCCGGTCGCGGCGGCGACGGCGGAGAAGCCGGCGGGCGCGTGACGGTGGGCGGCGAGCGGCCCGCGTGAGCGGGCTGTTGGCTCGGGGCTTGCGCGGCGGTATCATAACCCGTGCCCACAGGCCAACTTCCACCCACTGCCGCACCCCATGACGAACACCGCCCGCCTCCGCGTCGAGCCCCTCGAAGATCGCGCCACCCCCTCGGCCGCCGGCGACCCCGACCCCACCTTCAGCGGCGACGGCACCACGACCACCACCGCCGGGCCGGTGAGCCAGCTCGCCCTCACCCCCGACGGCCACATCCTGGCGCTGACCAGCGCCGGCCTCGCCCGGTTGGAGGCGGACGGCGACCCCGACCCCACGTTCGCCGGCGGCGGCGTGGCCGCGCCCCCGACCGACAGCGGGATCGGCACCATCGCCGCCGCGCCCGACGGCGGCGCTTTCTAC
>DASPHQ010000350.1:0-3156 GCA_035629595.1 Urbifossiella sp.
CATGGGGGGGGGGGGGTATGCCGCGTCCGCTGCTGACGCCGCGCGAGGTGCTACAGGCGCTCCGCCGCAAGGTGTACGCCGTGGACCTGGCGACGGGCGAGGTAACCCGCCGCGGCCGGGCCGTGACGCCGTTCGTAAAGCCGAGCGGTCGCCGGCTGGTGCGGGTGTACTACGGCGGGAAGGTGAAGGCGATGCTCCTGGCCCGGCTGGTGTGGATGGCCGGCGCCAACCGCACGATCCCGAAGGGGTTCGAGGTTCACCACCACGACGAGGAGAACGACAACGACGCCTTCCGCAACCTGTTCTGCCTTCACAAACTTGACCACCGAAAGCGACACGCTGCGGTTGCGGTCGTGGCTGACGATGAGGTGCCGTTTTGATCCCCGTTGACCTGGCGCTGTTGGCCGCGGCCGTCACGACGGCCGGCTACCCGGAGCCGGAGCGCGAACACCGGTTCGCCCTCGGCATCGGGCGGCAGTGGCGGTTCGACCTGGCCTGGCCCGACCAGCTCGTTGCGTTCGAGCGGGAGGGCTTCGCGGCCCGGGGCACGTCGGGGCGGCACCAGCGGGTCAGGGGCTACGAGGACGACTGCGAGAAGTACAGCACGGCCGCGGTGCTCGGGTGGTGCGTCATCCGGGCCAGCGGCCGGCAGATCGAGAAGGGGCTGGCGGCGGACCTGGTGCTGCGGGCGCTCGCGGCCCGTCGGGTGGTGACGCTTTGAGGAGCCCAACCGTGTCCGACGACGAACGCGAGCGGGCCGCCCGCCTTATCCAGGTATGCGACGAGCGGCGGGCAAAGTGGGAGCTGTGGTTCCCCAACCCCGAGAGCGTTGTCGAGGTGTCGCGGGCCGACCTGCTGGCGCTGGTCGAGGTGGCTCGGCAACGGGAGCGGTTCGCCCTGGCCGCGGCCGAGCGGATCGCATCCCAGAGTGAAAAGCTGAGCCGCAAATCGGAGCGGACATGAAGACGACGGCACTGGCTCCGTGGTACGGGTCGAACCGCCTGCTGGCGGCCGAGGTCGGCAAGCTGCTGACCGGCTGCGAGTGGGTGGGCGTCGGCTTCGCCGGCGGCATGTGCGAGCTGGCGCACGTCACGGCCCGGACGCTGATGGTGAACGACCTGCACCGGCACGTCGTCAACCTGGCTTACGTAGTCGGGCAGTGCGGCGGGGCACTGGCCCAGCACCTCGACTCGCTCCCCTTCCACCCGGACACGCTGGCCCGCGCGCAGGAGCGGTGTCGGCTGATCGAAGCCGGTGAACCGGTCGGCCCTGAGAAGACGGTTCAGTGGGCGGCCGACTACTTCGTCTGCGTCTGGATGGGCCGCAACGGGACGGCCGGCACCGACGGCGAGTTCAGGAGCGGCTTGTCGGTGCGGTGGGACGCCGGCGGCGGGGACAGCGCGACGCGCTTCCGGTCGGCGACCGAGAGTCTGATCGAGTGGCAGGCGATCATGCGCCGCTGCACCTTCACCTGCCTCGACGTGTTCGCGTTCCTCGACCGCGTGAAGGACGTGCCGCGGCACGGGCTGTACCTCGACCCGCCGTTCCCCGGTCCGGGCGACGAGTACAAGCACAAGTTCACCGTCACCCAACAGCACCAGCTCGCGGCCCGGCTCGGCGGCTTCACCCGCTGCCGCGTCGTGGTGCGCTACTACGACCACCCGCTCATCCGCGAACTGTACCCCGAGCGGGAGTGGGCCTGGCACCGGCCCGAGGGCGGGCGGACGCAGGCGAACAAGGCGGCGCCCGAGGTGCTGCTGGTCAACCGCCGGGCGGAGGTGGTACCATGACTCCACACCGCCCGTGGACGTACCCCGAGGTCGCCGAGTTGAAGCGGCTGGTCGCGCTGCGGCGGAAGGACGCAGCGATCGCCCGCCGGCTCGGACGGTCCCGCCGGTCCGTCCAGGATAAGCGGGATCGGCTCGGCCTCCGGGTAAACCGGCCGTGGCGGGAGAATGACACCCTGGTCCGCCGGCTGGCCCGCGACGGCTGGCACGACGCGGAGATCGCCGAGCGGGTCGGGTGCAGCCGGGAGCGGGTGCGGGACGTCCGCCGCCGACTCGGCATCACCGCCGGTCGGTATGCACCGCCGCCCCGGGTGGACAAACGGCGGGCAGCCTGACCGCCGCGGCTTTCGCCGACGCGGTCTGCCAGCACCGATTTCGAATCACATTTCGTGAACCGTGAACCATGCAGTGATTCCTAGCCTTTCCTCATGGTCCACGGTGAACCATGAAGTCTAGACCGTGAACCATGAGGTTCATGGTTCACGCTTCATGGTTCACCGTGGACCTTGACCAAACCCTAGTAATCCTTGCATGGTTCACGGTTCACGGTTCGGCCGTGCAATCGGCCGCTCACGTCATCGCGCAGTCTCGCCGAAGCCCACCCGTTGCGGCCGGTGGACCCTTTTCGCACGAAATTGGTGCCGCCTGCCCTATAGATAAATCTTGAACTGTGGACTATCTCTCTCTTAGTCCATGGTTCTCCTTTTCTCCCTTAGAGCCGCTCGCCTCACTTCGCGCGGCGAATCCGTCCGCCACCGGAACGCACTCCGTCATTCACACCAGGACGCCCCGGAGTTGCCGGGCGTTCGGGCGTTCCGGCTACCCTTGAGCGTGAATACGTTGGGGTGAATAATGCCTCGCCGGGCCGCGACCGCCGAGACCGCCGCCGTAGCCCGCCGCGCGAAGGTGGCGGCGCTCTACCTCCGGGGCAAGAGTCAGGTCGAGATCGCCAAGGCGGTGCGGGCCAGCCAGCCGACCGTCAGCCGCGACCTGGCGGCGCTCCGGGCGGAGTGGCGCTCGGCCGCGGCCCGCGACCTGGGCGAGCGCGTCGCCGAGGAGCTGGCCCGGGTCGACCGGCTGGAGGCCGAGGCGTGGGAGGCGTGGGACCGGAGCCGGAAGGCGGCCGAGGTGACCACGACGGAGAAGGCCGGCACCCGCGGCGGGAAGGGTGCGACGCCCGCCGTCCGGTCGAAGGCGAGCACCCGCATCATCCACCGGGACGGCGAGCCCCGGTTCCTGCACGTGGTCGAGTGGTGCATCAGCCGGCGGTGCGAGCTGCTCGGCCTCGACGCCCCCGCCAAGCTCAACACCCGCACCGTCCTGGCCGGCGACCCGAACGCACCCCTGAAGCATGACCACACTCACGACC
>DASPHQ010000351.1:0-6667 GCA_035629595.1 Urbifossiella sp.
TGGCCGGCTCGACGTGAAGCGAGTAGGCGTGGACCGGCGTGCGGGCGTGGGGGGCCGGCCGCAGCCGGACGGTGTGCGGGCCGAGGGTCACCGGCCGGTCGTACCGGTAGGTGGTGACGTGAGACAGCGCGACGCGAATGCCCATGCGGGGTGTCTCGGTGCAACGCCGCGAGCGGCGTGTGTTACGACTGTGTCTGACTCATCGTGGCCCGCGGCGGCGGCTTCACCTCGGCGGCGAAGAAGCTGGCGTGGATCGCGTTGCCGATGCCGATCGCCGAGTCCACGACGTGCGTCAGCGCCTCGTGGAGGCCGTCGCGGATGATGTCGGCCGTCGTGCGCGCGTCGAACCACGCCAGCAACTCGCCGATGGCGGCCTCGGCCGCCGTGTGCTCCCGGTTCTGGGGGTGCCCCGCGGCCGCCCGCGCCGCCTTCGCGCACTCCCGCACGCAGCGGCGGATCGAGCGCGGGAACTCCTTGTCGTACAGGAGGAACTCGGCGACCGCGGCCGCCGGGTCCATCGGCACCGGCCGCCGCTTCTTGTGGAACGGCTCGTACCCCGAACAGCTCATCAGGATCGCCATCCAGTGGGCGTTGTCCACCGGCGTCCCCACGTCCTCCACCTTCGGCAGCAGCGTGTGGTACTTCACGTCCATGATGCGGGCCGTCTGGCTGGCGCGCTCCAGGTACGTCCCGAGCTTGAAGAACTCCCACGCCTCGCCGTGGCTCATGGTGCCGTCGGCGATGCCGTGGAGGAGCTGGTTGATCCGCCTCACCTGGGCGTAGAACTCGTGCCGGTTGGTGTCGTACGCCGTGCGGGCGGGGGGCGACTGGAGCCACAGGTGGTAGAAGTTGATCCGCTCCCACATCTCGCCCGAGATGACCTCGCGGATGATGCGGGCGTTCTCGCGCGCCCAGTGGAGCGAACTGCGGACGCTGTACGGGTTCTTCTCGTCCCAGGTCATGTGCTCCTGGACGTTCTCGGCGGTCGGCGCCTTCTCGTAGTCGTGGAGGCCGGTGATGATGAGGACCGGCTTCCACTGCTGCTCGGCCGGGACGTGGAAGTCCAGGAGGAGGGTGTGGTTGACGTCCAGCAAGCGCGCGACGTTCTCGGCCCGCTCGAGGTAGCGGGCGAGCCAGAAGCAGTGCTCGGCGACTCGGGAGATCATGCTCGGGGGCTCGCTACGCTCGCAGTGTGGCCAATTGTCTGGAGCCCGGAGGGCGTCGGCGTGTAGCCCGGGGTGGAACCCCGGGCGGCCTGTGGCGGAGTTCGTCGGGTCACACCCCCGGTTCCACGCCGACGCCGCCCGGGGTTCCACCCCGGGCTACACGCCGACGCCCTCCGGGCTACGAACCCGAATCATTTACCTTCCAACACCCACGTATCCTTCGACCCGCCGCCCTGGCTGCTGTTCACGACGAGGGAGCCCTTCACCAGCGCCGTGCGCGTGAGGCCGCCCGGCAGCACCCAGGTACTCTTCCCCGTGATGATGTACGGCCGCAGGTCCACGTGGCGCGGGGCGGGGCCGTCGTCCGTCCAGGTCGGGACTGTGCTCAGCGTTACAACCGGCTGCGACACATAATTCCGCGGGTTGTCCCGTATCTTCGTCGCGAACTCGGCCCGCTGCGCGGCGGTCGAACTCGGCCCCATCAGCATCCCGTAGCCGCCGGACTCGTTCACCGCCTTCACCACCAACTCCTCCAGGTGGTCGAGCGTGTACTTCAGGTCGTCCGGCCGGGCGCAGATGTACGTGGGCACGTTCCGCAGGATCGGCTCCTCGCCCAGGTAGAACCGGATCATCGCCTCGACGTAGGGGTACACCGCCTTGTCGTCGCACACCCCGGTGCCGACGGCGTTGGCGAGCGTGACGTTGCCGGCCCGGTAGGCGCGGAACAGCCCCGGCACCCCCAGCAGGCTGTCCGGGCGGAACGCCTCGGGGTCGAGGAAGTCGTCGTCGAGGCGGCGGTAGATCACGTCCACGCGCCGCGGGCCGCGGGTCGTCTTCAGGTACACCACGTCGCCGTGGACGAACAGGTCGGGGCCGAACACCAACTCGACGCCCATGTGCCGGGCCAGGAAGCTGTGCTCGAAGTACGCCGAGTTGTACTGCCCCGGCGACAGCACCACCACGCACGGCGGTGACCCCGCCCCCCCCGGCGCGACGGACGCCAGGGCGTCGCGCAGGCGGTGCGGGTAGTCCTCGACGCGCTTGACGCGGATGTCCTGGAACAGGTGCGGGAACACCTTCTTCATCACGGCGCGGTTCTCGAGCACGTAGCTGACGCCGCTCGGCGTGCGGCCGTTGTCCTCCAGCACCACGAACTGCCCGGCCGCGTCGCGGATCAGGTCGGTGCCGCAGATGTGGACGTACACCCCGCCCGGCGGGCGGAAGCCGACCATCTCCTTGCGGAACCCCTTCGACCCGAGCACCAGGTCCTCGGGGATCACCTTCTCCGTCAGGATGCGGCGGTCGTGATAAATGTCGTCCAGGAACCGGTTCAGCGCCTTGATGCGCTGCTCGAGCCCCTTTTCGAGTGTGGCCCACTCCGCGGCCGGGATCGGGCGCGGGATCAGGTCGAAGGGGAAAATCTTCTCGACGCCGCGCTGGTCGGCGTAGACGCTGAACGTGACCCCCTGGTTGACGAACGCCAGGTCGGCGCTCGACCGCCGGCTCTTGAACTCCTCGACGTGCATGCGACCGAGCCGTTCGACGAGCCCGCAGCAGTGGTCGTGGGTGCCGCCGTTCCGGTCGAAGAGTTCGTCCCAGGCGGTTGGGTGGAGTTGGTAGCCGTCGAAGAGCAATGGTCCCACGGTGGGTGACTCGGGGCCGGGGAGGGAGAAGGTCGAGCGGACCGCGGCGGGCGCAACAGCCATACCGGCTCCCGCGTGCCACGGAAAAAGGCAGTGACGCCCGATCCGACGGCGTGGGTGCACAGGGATTCCGCGGCCGGGGCGGCCGTCGGGTGTGTTGCCCGTCCTAACGCAACTTGGGGGCCGATTCCGGCGGCTACGTCGCCTGCTCGAACGGCAGCGCGTCGATCTTGGCCGCCAGGATGAAGTCGTTCTCGGTCAGCCCGCCGGCCGCGTGCGTCCACAATTCGACGGCGACGTTGCGGTAGCCGGTCAGGTGGAGGTCGGGGTGGTGGTCTTCCCGGTCGGCGACTTCCCCGATCCGGTTGAAGAACGCCAGCGCGGCGGCGAAGTCGCGGGCGCGCCACTCCCGCCGGATGCGGTCGCCGCCGGCCGCCAGCGACCAGTCGGGCACCTCGCGCAGCAGCCGCCGCACGTCGTCGGCGGGTAGGGGCGAAACGTCGCCCGTGCACGGCTTGCAGTGCATCGCGGCGAGACGGCTCATGGCGAACCCTCGGGCTAGTTCCCGTCGCCGGTCAGCCAGCGGGCGACGGCCTGCGAGGCGTCGTCGGCGGGTTCGGCCGCGGCCGGCGGGGTTGGCTCGGGGGACGCCTTGCGCGCCTTCCACTCGGCGAACCAGCCGGCGGTGGACGAGGCGAACATGGGTCCGGCGGGGGCGGGCTTTTTCGGACGGGTCGGGACGGACGGAGCGCGGCGATCGTTCATGGACCTACTGAGTTGGTGGGAGTGGGCAGCCGACACGGCGCCCGCGGACAGGGTACTCTACCCGACGGCTGTGTCAACTGCGAACCGGGTGCCGCGGGGAAACTTCTTTCGGATTCACTCCTGGACGAGGCGGTAGCCGCGGGCTTCAGCCCGCGCCCACCTACGGCGGAGTTCAACAGTGCCACGCCATACAAACACCGCCGACGCAGCGCGGGCTGAAGCCCGCGGCTACCGATCCATTACCCCGGAACCGGTGTGGCCAGCAAGAGCACGGCGAACGACGCCAGCCAGTGTTCGCCCGCGAAATCGCCGCTCGCCACGTGCGGCAGCGCGGCCGCCGCGTGTCGCGCGGCCGACGCCACCAGCGCCGCGCGGGCCGGGTCGCCCTCCGGCAGCGCCGCCGCGATCGACCGCATGCACCACGCCCGGCTGAGGTTCAGGCCGTCCAGGTGGACGAGTTGCGGGTCCGTGCGGTCGGTCACGGTCGCGGGGGCGAGCAGTCGCGGCGGAAGGGCAGGCAGGAAGCGCGCGAACCACGCCCGGAACTCGTCGCGCGGCAGGACGCGGCGCATCAAGTCCGCTTCGCACAGCGCCGCAGAGAGGAAGTCGGCCCCGTTCGGCTCCCACGCCGCGGGGTAGTCGGCGTCGGCGAGGAAGTACGCCCGCGCCCGCTCCTCCACGAGCGCCCGCAGCTTCGCGTCCCCCACGGCGGCGGCGTAGTCGTGGGCGAAGCCGAGGCCGAAGGCGGTGTTGGCGTGCGTGCCGACGCGGGTGGGGTACGTCTGCTTCGGGAAGTAGCTGACGTACTTCCCGGCGATCAGGTCCGCGAGCGGGCGCAGGTTCGCGGCCCACCGCTTCGCGTCGGGGTCGTCCCAGCCGTGCAACTCGGTCTGGAGTTTCAGCAGCCACGTCCAGCCGTAGGGCCGCTCGAACGATTTCGACTCCGCCCGCGCGAAGTAGTCCACCTCCGCCTTCACGTTCGCCGCGGTGAGGTGGGCGTCGAGCACGGCGCGGGCCTGCTTCGACTCCGGCAGGTCGGGGTGGGTGCGAATCACCTTGACGAGCAGCCAGTGGCCGTGGACGGCCGAGTGCCAGTCGTAGGAGCCGTAGAAGGCCGGGTGGAGCGCCTTCGGCGTGCGGGCGTCGGCGGGGCCGCCGAGGACGTGCTCGGGCTTGTTCGGGTACTCGCGGACGACGCCCTTGAGCGCCAGCCGGGCGAACGCCGCCGCGGCCTCGCGGGTGAGCGTGGCCGCCGGCTGGGGTGCGGGTTGGCTCATGGCGGCGGCGGCGACGAGGGTGAACACGGGGGCACCTCCGGGCGGACGGCGACACCCCCGATGATACGACCCTGTGGCTACCGGCTCTCGATCGACTTCACGAGTTTCGCCGCCTCCTCGGGCGTGAACCGGCCGGTGATGCGGACCGACGCCCCGAGCTTCGCCCGGATGACGGGCGCGGCGAGCACCTTGCCGTCCACGACGAGCGCGACGGGCTTGTCGGGGTGATCCGCGGACAGCTTCGCGGCCTTCTTCGCCCCGGCCTCGGTGAACGTCAATTCGACGGCGGGGTCGGCGGCGCCGCCGGCGGCCTTCGCGGAGGCGATGTCGGCCCCGGTCAGCGCGGCGGCCTTGTGCAGGTACACCTTCTGCCCCGTGCCCGCGACCGCCGCTTCGACCAGTCCGTCGGCGGGCGCCGTCTCCGCGCGGCGGAGTTCGACGCGGGTATTCGGCGCGTCCTGCGCCAGCGCGGGGAGCGCGAGGGTGACGCAGGCGGCGAACGTCAGCAGGCGCATGGCGGGCTCCTCGGGAGTACGGGCGACCGCAACCGGACGCGCGGCCGGCGGGTTCTCGCCGCGGGGTGTTACACGGATGGTACGTGCGTTCCGCGCCGCAGGGGGTAGCATCACACCGGGTTCGCTCCTCTCCTTCGCGGGGATCGCACGATGAAGGCCCGGCTCTCGCTCCTCCTCGCCGCGGTCGTCGGCGCCGCCCCCGCCCTGTCCGCCCAGGACGCGGACGGGACCGACGCCGGCCGCATTTTCCACTCGATGGTCTGGACCGGCAAGGAGGCGATCGTCTGGGGCGGCGGCTCCGAAGGAGCATTCTTCGGCCACGGCTTCCGGCTCGACGCCGATGCGAAGACCCGCCGCGCCGTGGCTACCGACGGCGCCCCGACCGGCCGGTGGACGCACGCCGCGGCGTGGACCGGGACGGAAATGATCGTCTGGGGCGGGCGCTCGGAGTTCGCGGCGAACAGCCACCGCGACGACGGCGCCCGCTACGACCCCGCCACCGACCGCTGGCGGCCGATGACCGCCACCAACGCCCCGACCGCGCGGTCGCAGATGGCGACGGTGTGGACCGGCGACGAGCTGGTCGTCTGGGGCGGGTACGGCGACGGGGCGACCGCGTGGGACACCGGCGGTCGCTACGACCCGAAGGCCGACCGCTGGAAGATGGTGTCGCTCCGCGGCGCGCCGGAAGCGCGGGTGGACCCGAGCCACGTCTGGACGGGAACCGAGCTGCTCGTGTGGGGCGGCATCACGCCCGACCTGAAGCAGACGTTCCGCACCGGCGGCCGGTACAACCCGAAGACCGACCGCTGGGCGCCGATCCGCCCCGACGACGCGGCCCCCGCGGTGTGGGGCGCCCCCGCGGTGTGGACCGGCACCGAGATGCTGATCTGGGGCGGGTCGCACCAGAACGGTGACGAAAACGTGAACCAGGTCACGCGCCGCGGCTGGGCGTACAACCCGGCCACCGACCGCTGGCGCAGCCTCTCCACGACCGGCGCCCCGGCGGCGCGGTTCTTTCACACGGCCGTGTGGACGGGCTCGCGGCTCGTGGTGTGGGGCGGCGGCGACCAGGGCGGCGACGGCAACCCCGCCCGCCACTTCGACGACGGCGGCGTCTACGACCCGGTCGCGGACCGCTGGGAAGCGCTGCCGCGCGTCGGCGGGCTGGCCGGGCGGGGGATGCACTCGGCGGTGTGGACGGGTCGCGGCATGATGGTGTTCGGCGGCTCGACCGGCGGCTTCAGCGCGTTCGCCGACGCGGCAGTGTGGCGGCCGCGCTGACCCGGGGCCGCGCGATA
>DASPHQ010000352.1:0-8145 GCA_035629595.1 Urbifossiella sp.
CTCGCTGCGGCGTCGAGCGGCGGCAAGGCCGCCGGCGGCAAGCACGGCGGCAACGTCGTCGCCGCCGCCGAGGTCGGCAAGAAGCTCGCCGTCGCCGCCGTGGGGAAGGGGATCACCGCCGCCGCGTTCGACCGCGGGGCGTACAAGTTCCACGGCCGCGTCGCCGCCCTGGCCCGCGCCGCCACCGAGGGCGGGCTGGTCTGCACCAGCCTGGAGGCGCCGGTCCACAAGGAGAAGGCCGCCGCCCCGGTCGCCGAGAAGAAGCCGGCCAAGGAAGCCAAGCCGAAGGGCGAGGGGAAGCCGAGGGGCGACGGCGGCAAGAAGGACAAGAAGTAGTGGCGGAGGGAAGCTGTCAGCTGTCAGCTGTCAGCCAACCGGGGTGGTGACCCCGCCTTGTACGAACAGGATCGCTGGCTGACAGCTGACAGCTGACAGCTTTCCCGAGGACTCCCGAGATGGCCCGCGACCGTGACCGCGGCGACCGCGACTCCCGCGACAACGCCCTGGTCGATTTCGTCGTGAAGATCAAGCGGTCGGCGTGCGTCGTCAAGGGCGGCCGCCGGTTCAGCTTCAACGCGCTGGTCGTCGTCGGCGACAAGCGCGGCAAGGTGTCGTACGGCTACGGCAAGGCCAACGAGGTGCCGCCGTCGGTCGAGAAGGCCATCAAGGAGGGCGAGGCGAACGTCAACCGGTCGAAGAAGGTGTCGCTCCGCGGCAGCACCATCCCGCACCGGGTGATCGGGAAGTTCGGCGCCAGCAAGGTCATCATGGTCCCGGCCGGGCCGGGCACTGGCGTCAAGGCCGGCCCGGGCGTGCGGGAAGTCCTCCAGGCCGCCGGCGTCACCAACATCCTCACCAAGGTCCACGGGAGCACCAACCCGATGAACCTGGTGAAGGCCACGATCAACGGCTTGAACCAGCTCCGCACCCGCGAGGAAGTGTCGGCGCTGCGGGGGGTGGCACTCTAATGGACCTGAACGGCGTTCACAGCGGCGTCGCCAAGCGGAAGCTCAAGCGACGCGTCGGCCGCGGCATCGGCTCGGGGCAGGGCAAGACCTGCGGCCTCGGCCAGAAGGGGCAGTACGCCAGCGCGGGCGCCCGGCTGCCGAGCGGCCTGTTCGAGGGCGGCCAGATGCCGCTCTACCGGCGGCTGCCGAAGCGCGGGTTCACCAACGCCCGCTTCCAGAAGGACCACGCCGTCGTCAACGTCGGCGACCTGGACGGGTTCGACGCCAACAGCACCGTGAGCCTCGACGGGCTCAAGGCGAAGAAGCTGGTGCCGTCGAGCACCGACGGCGTCCGCGTCCTCGGCGACGGCGACCTGGCGAAGAAGCTGACGATCCGGGCCGACCACTTCTCCAAGTCCGCGCGGGAGAAGATCGAGAAGGCCGGGGGCGTCGCCGAGCTGATCCCGCCGCCGAAGCGGCCGGTGCGGAACAAGATGACGCCGCGGCCGCCGAAGGCCGCCAAGTAGTCGTGACGGTCGCGCGGAGAGAACCGGGCCGCCGGTCGTCCGTTTGTCGGACGCCGGCGGCTTCGCTCGTGTCGGGGGCCGCCCCCGTTGCCCCGGCGGAGTCGCGGAGGGAGCCATGCAACACCTGATCACGATCTTCAAGATTCCGGAACTCCGGAAGAAGATCTTCATCACCCTCATCTTCCTGGCCGTCTACCGGATCGGGTACTACGTCCCGCTCCCGATGATCGACCACGTGCGGATGGCCGAGAAGATGGCCCAGGCCCAGTCCGGGGCGCTCGGCCAGGTGCTCGGGTTCGTCTCCATGTTCTCCGGCGGCAACCTCAGCACGGCGTGCATCTTCTCGATGGGGATCATGCCGTACATCTCGGCGTCGATCATCATCCAGCTCCTCGCCAGCGGCGTCGTGCCGTCGCTCGAGCGCCTCCGCAAGGAGGGCGAGAGCGGCCGCAAGAAGCTGAACGAGATCACCCGCTACCTCACCGTGCCGATCTGCCTCATCCAGGGGTTCATCATCGCCCAGTCGGTGATGCGGCCCGAGGCGTCCGACGGCATGGGGCTGGCGCCGCCGACCTACGCGGAAGGGTTCAACCTGTGGTGGTTCGGGTTCTCGGCCGTCATCACCATGACCGCCGGGACGGTGTTCCTGATGTGGCTCGGCGAGCAGATCGACGAGTACGGCATCGGCAACGGCATCAGCCTCATCATCATGGCCGGCATCGTCGCCCGCCTCCCCGACGCCACCGGCAAGCTGATCTTCGACAGCACGACCGGGAAGGTGAAGGACTCGCTGTTCACGCTCGGGGCCGCGACCGGCGACGTGAGCTTCGAGAAGCTGGTGGTGCTGCTATTCCTGTTCGTCGCGGTGGTGGTCGGCGTCATCGCCATGACGAAGGCACAGCGGCGCATCCCGACGCAGAGCGCCAAGCACGTCCGCGGCCGGCGGGTGTACGGCGGCACCAAGCAGTTCCTGCCGATGAAGGTGAACGCCGCCGGCGTCATGCCGGTGATCTTCGCCAGCACGCTGCTGATCCTGCCGTGGTTCTTCTTCAACCTCATCAGCACGGTGACCGACGCGGCGTGGGCGCACAGCCTCGCCCAGACGTTCCAGAACCACACCAGCTGGCTCTACAACGTCATGTACATCGTGATGATTTATGTGTTCTGCTACTTCTGGGTCGCGATCACGTTCAACCCGAAGGAAATCGCCGACAACCTGAAGGACTACGGCAGCTTCATCCCCGGCTACCGGCCCGGCAAGCGCACGGCCGACTACCTCGAGCGGGTGCTGATGCGCATCACCTACATCGGGGCGGCGTTCCTGGCGGTGATCGCCGTCATCCCGAACGTGGTGTCGAGCGAGCTGGGGATCGACCCGGTGGTGGCGAGCTTCTACGGCGGCACCGGGCTGCTCATCGTCATCAGCGTGGCGCTCGACCTGGTGCAGAAGATCAACAGCCACCTGGTCATGCGGAACTACGCCGGCCTGACCGACGACTGAGCGAGGCGGAAAGCCCGGGGACGGCCGTCCCCGGGCTTCGAGGTATCCTTGATGCTCCGACAGAACACGAACCGGCCGCCGGAGCTGAAGTCGGCCCGCGAGATCGGGCTGATGCGGGAGGCCGGCAAGCTCGTCGCGCGGGCGCTGCGCATCTGCCGCGACCTCGCCAAGCCCGGCACCAAGACGATCGAGATCGACCAGGCGGTCGAGGCGTTCTACGCCCAGCACGGGGCCATCCCGCTGTTCAAAGGGTATCCCGGCAAGACGCCGTTCCCGGCGGTGACGTGCCTGAGCGTCAACGAGCAGGTGGTGCACGGCATCCCCGGCAACCGCGTCCTGAAGGAGGGCGACCTCCTCAAGGTGGACACCGCCTGCAAGCTGAACGGGTGGTGCGCCGACCGGGCCATCACCATCGCGGTCGGCCCGGTGTCGCCGGAGAAGGCCCGGCTGGTGAAGGTGGCCGAGGAAACGCTGCAGTTGGCGATCGACCTCATCCCGAAGCGGAAGTGGTGGACGCAGGTCGCCAGCGAGATGCAGAAGCACGTGGAGCAGTCGGGGTTCAGCGTGGTGACGAGCTACGTCGGCCACGGCATCGGGCGGGTGATGCACGAGAACCCGCAGGTGCCGAACTACGTGGACCGCGAGACCCGCAAGCAGGACTTCAAGCTCGAACCCGGCCTGACGCTGGCGGTCGAGCCGATGGTGAACATGCGGAAGGGCGAGGTGGACACGCTCTCCGACACGTGGACCGTGGTGACGCGGGACCGGATGCCGAGCGTCCACGTCGAGCACACGCTGGCGCTGACCGCCGGCGGCGTCGTCGTGGTGACGGCCGACGAGGACTCGGGCTGAAGCCCGGGGACGGCCGTCCCCGGGCTTTCCCGCGATCGCGCTCTTGCCACCGGGGTGGCTGTTCCTACTGTGAGAGTTTACCCGCCCGCCCGGCGGCATCGGAACAGGTGGCCCATGAAGGTGCGAGCGAGCGTCCGCCGGATGTGCGAGAAGTGCAAGCTGATCAAGCGGAAGGGCGTCGTCCGCGTGATCTGCGAGGACCCCCGGCACAAGCAGCGGCAGGGCTGAGAACCGCCGACCGAGAACGGATTACTGACACCCGAGCGAAGCGACCATGCCCCGTATCCAAGGCGTCGACATCCCGCCGGACAAGCCGACCCACATCTCCCTGCGGTACATCCGCGGGATCGGGCCGACCACGTCCCTGGAAGTGTGCGGGAAGCTCAACATCGACCCGCAGCGGCGGGCCAAGGAGTTGAGCGACGACGACGTCGCCCGCATCGCCGTCCTGCTGGACCGCGACTATCTGGTCGAGGGGCCGCTGCGGCGGTTCGAGGCCGCGAACATCACGCGGCTGAAGGAGATCAAGAGCTACCGCGGCGAGCGGCACCGGAAGAACCTGCCGGTCCGCGGCCAGCGGTCCAAGACCAACGCCCGCACCCGCAAGGGCGTCCGCAAGACGGTCGCCGGCAAGAAGGGCGTGAAGGACAAGTAAGAGTAGTGGTCAGTGGTCAGTGGTCAGTTGTCAGTCGGACACCTCCGACGCGGCGGCGATCCTCGATCCCCTGGCCTGGTTTTACTGACCACTGACCACTGACCACTGATAACTTCAATGGCGAAGAGCAAGAAGAAGAAGGCCCGCCGCAACGTCAGCCGTGGCATCGCCCACGTGCAGAGCACGTTCAACAACACCATCGTCACGATCACCGACACCAACGGCGACGTGCTGTGCAACGCGTCGGCCGGCACCGTCGGGTTCAAGGGGAGCCGCAAGAGCACCCCGTTCGCCGCCCAGCGCGCCGCCGAGGAGTGCGCCGCCAAGGCGTCCAAGTTCGGCGTCAAGGAAGTCGAAGTGCGGGTGAAGGGGCCGGGCGCCGGCCGCGAGTCGGCTATCACCGCCCTCCAGGCGTCCGGCCTCAACGTGAAGGCCATCGAGGACGTGACCCCGCTGCCGCACAACGGCTGCCGCCCGCCCAAGAAGCGGCGCGTGTAAGCCGTCTGCAGTCGTCGTCTACCGCCGCTTGCGGCGTTGCGCCCGGCGCAACGCCGCAAGCGCGTTAGACGGTCTCCCGGACCGACACTGGGGTTCGCCGGGTTACCAACAAGACGACACCACACGGCCCGTCCGCCGGACGCGCCAACTTGACCCCTGGCTCCGAGTCCCGACCCTACCATGGCCCGCAACGTCGACCCCGTCTGCCGGATGTGCCGCCGCGAGCAGATGAAGCTCTACCTGAAGGCGGAGCGCTGCTTCAGCCCGAAGTGCCCGATCGACCGCGAGGCGCTGCCGCCGGGCATGCACGGCGCCCGCCGCAGCAAGACCTCCGAGTACGGCATCCGCCTCCGCGAGAAGCAGAAGCTCAAGCGGTTCTACGGCATCCTGGAGTCGCAGTTCCGCCGCTACTACCAGCTCGCCACCCGGTCGCCGGAGAACACCGGCGAGCAGCTGCTCTCGATTCTCGAGCGCCGGCTGGATAACGTCGTCCACCGCCTCGGGTTCGCGGGCAACCGGAACTCGGCCCGGCAGATGGTTTCCCACGGCCACGTGCTCATCAACGGCCGCAAGTGCGACATCCCCAGCGCCCTGGTGAAGCCCGGCGACGTGATCAAGGTGAAGGCCGTCGACCGGAGCCTGAAGATGGCCCGCGAGGGTCTGCAGAAGAACCTCGTCCGCGTCCCCGACTTCCTGGTGGTGACGAACAACGCCGACGCCCCGGAAGGCTCGATGACCCGCCTCCCGAGCCGGGCCGACGTGGACGAGCGGATCGACATGATCCGCGAGCAGCTGATCATCGAAATCGCCACCCGCTAACGGAGTCGTCAGTTGTCAGTGGTCAGTTGTCAGTCGGACAACAGGCCACCGACAACCTGGCTGCCCTACCCCGATGCCGCGACGCCCGGGGGGTGGTTGGTTGTCCGACTGACAACTGACCACTGACAACTGACCACTACTTTCCGTCTGGCTCGCCCCTGCTGTCCCGGTCGCGGGGCCGGCGGGGGCGGTAAGCCGACGGCCGGAGGACTTCTCATGCGGGTACGCTGGCGCGGGCTCGAACTGCCCAACCGGGTGACCTCGGACCGGGCGACGCTCACCGACACCTACGGTAAGTTCTACATCGAGCCGTTCGAGCGCGGCTTCGGGATGACGCTCGGCAACAGCCTCCGCCGCATCCTCCTGTCGAGCCTCGAAGGCTCGGCCGTCACGCGGGTCAAGATCGCCGGCGTGCAGCACGAGATCTCGACCATCAACGGCGTCGTCGAGGACGTGACCGACATCCTGCTCAACGTCAAGAGCCTGGTCGTCAAGAACGTCAGCGACCAGCCGAAGGTGGTGCGCATCCAGAAGCACGAGGCCGGGGTCGTGCGCGGGGTGGACGTGCAGCACGACGAGACGGTGCAGATCATCAACCCCGAGCACCACCTCGCCACGCTCACCGCCGACGTGCCGTTCGGCGTCGAGATGACGGTCGAGAACGGCCGCGGGTACAAGACGGCCGAGGAGAACTCGGGCAAGGAGCGCGAGATCGGCGTCATCCCGGTGGACAGCTCGTTCTCGCCGGTCGTGCGGGTGAAGTACGACATCGAGGAGACGCGCGTCGGCCAGAAGACGAACTACGACCGGCTCGTCATCGAGATCTGGACGAACGGCACGGTCGGCCCGCAGATGGCGCTGGTGGAGGCCGCGAAGATCCTGCGGAAGCACCTGAACCCGTTCGTGCAGTACACCGAGCCGGGGCCGGAGGTGCCGCTGGACGAGCCGATCGAGGTCGGCGGCGGCAGCGTCCGCGACGCCGGCGACGCCGAGCTCGAGAAGAAGCTGAACATGAGCCTGGCCGAGCTGGAGCTGTCGGTCCGGGCGACGAACTGCCTGGAGACCGAGGGCATCACCACGGTCCGGGAGCTGGTGATGCGGGCCGAGGACGAGCTCCTCGAGGTCCGCAACTTCGGCGAGACGACGCTCCGCGAGGTGAAGGCCAAGCTCCAGGAGCGCGGCCTCGCCCTCGGGATGAAGCTGCCGACCCGCCGCTAGGCGGGAGAGGGGCAAGGGGCGTGGGGCAAGGGGCAAGACCCCGAACCCGCGCCCGGCCGGGAACCGCTACCCGTGGCACGGAGCGGTTCGAGTGCCTTCCCTTGCCCCTTGCCCCTTAACCCCTTGCCCCTGAGAGAGCCATGCGCCACCGTCAGTCCGGGAAGCACTTCAACCGCAGCCCGGCCCACCGCGAAGCCCTGTTCCGCAACCTGTCCCGCTCGCTCATCACGCACGAGCGGATCGTCACCACGCTGGCGAAGGCGAAGGCGCTGCGGCCGTACATCGAAAAGCTCATCACCATGGCCAAGAAGGCCGCGGTGATCGTCGCCGCCGCCCCCGAGGGGGACAAGGTGGCGCGGGCGAAGGCGCTGCACCTCCGCCGGCAGGCCATGGCGGTGCTCGGGCCGACGCACGGCACCGCCGTGGTCGACAAGAAGGACGAGGTGGTCGAGGGCGACACGATCCTGAAGAAGCTGTTCCGCGACATCGGCCCGCGCTACAAGGAGCGGCCGGGCGGGTACACGCGGATCGTCAAGCAGCACTACCGCCGCCTCGGCGACGGCGGCCACACCGCGGTGATCGAGTTGCTGAAGGAGGGCGAGAAGAAGGTGCAGCTGAACGCGCGGAAGCCCGCGGCGCCGGCACCGGCCCCCGCGGCGCCCGCCGCGCCGACGGCGTAACGAGCGACGCGCGAATCACACCGTGAGCGGGGTCGCGTCAGCGCCCCGTGCCGTCGCACATCAGACCACGCCGAGCGTGACTCGATGTGCGACGGCACGGGGCGCTGACGCGACCCCGCTCAACGGCTTCTCCAGACCGCCGCCAGCGCAATCAGCATCGCCCACGTCAGCCCGACCCGCCAGTCCGACGCGAACACGACCGCCGCGTTCACCACCACGAACGCCAGGAACCCCTGGACGCCCCACGCCACCCCGCGCGGGCGCCGCCGGTAACTCTCTCGCCCCAGCACCAGCCACGCCGCGTCCGCGAGCCAGACGGCGACGAAGGCGTAGTTCACCCACACCCCCGCCCCCACGCCCGACACCTCCGCGGTGTGTCGCACCGCGTCGGCGTGCGACCAGCCGTGACCGACGTGCATCGCCACCGCGACGTGGAACGCCGCCGCCG
>DASPHQ010000353.1:0-5999 GCA_035629595.1 Urbifossiella sp.
CGGCGACGATCTTGCCGTCCGGCTGGATGGCGAGGGCGGTGGCCGAGGTCGAGTTCCCGAAGGCGACGACGACGATGCCCGTGGCGGCCGTGCCGAACGTCGTGTCCAGAACGCCGGCGCTCGTGTACCGCGCCACCGTGAAGTTGTAACTGGCGTTCCCGCCGTTGTTGGAGCTCCCGGCGACGACGATCTTGCCGTCCGGCTGGACCGCCACCGCCGTCAGGCCGTCGGACCCGCCGAGGTTGGCGACGATCTTCCCGCCGGACCCGAAGGTGCCGTCCAGGGAGCCGTCGGCGTTGTAGCGCGTCAGGGCCGACTCGAAGATGTTCGGCCCGTTGGCGTACCCGACGACGACGACCTTCCCGTCCGGCTGGAGTGCCGCGCCGCGGCCCGACGTGAAGAGGGGCGAGTACGAGGTCGTCACCACGCCGCCGGTGCCGAAGGCCGCGTCGAGGTCGCCGGCGACCGGCGTGATCCGGTCTTCCAGCACCTCGATGCGGCCGCCGACGGGGCCGACCGGCTTGCGGATCGGGGCGGCCGGGCGGGTGCGGAAGGCGCGGGTCAGGAGGCGGGCGGCGAGCGACTTCTTGGACGACATGGAGAGGCACCTGGTGAGGGTGAGTCGGCCGGGGGATCAACGAATCACCGACGGCCCCGATACGGGCGGGTAGGGGCGCGGGCCGGGCGGCACAGGCCGCGAGGCCGGCGGGAGGCGGTGGTTCCCCGAGTATGTCAGAGACAGGCGTTACTTCTACACTCGCTAAACGGAACAAGCAAGCAAATCCGGCCGAAGCGATTGGGGGAAGGCGACCGGCGATTCCGGTTGATCCGTAACTGTCAGTTGTAGCGGCCCGTGCCCCGATCGCTCTCGACCTGATCGGGAAGCACATCCGGATTCGGATTCGGGTTGACTAGTGAACGTCCGTACCGTATTCTCCCGGTGAGGTGTCGGGGTGTTCCCGCCGGCGCTGTCCGCCGCCCGGAAGTCGGACAGGCAGCTCCCGGAGAGGGTTAACACACCGGCCCGCCAGTCCCTTCAGCGCATCCGCGTGCTCCGCCCCTGTTCACCGGGGCGCCGCGGGGTCGGTCGTCCGGGCGACCGCGGCAGGTTCGGCCTGCACCCCCCTGGCAGAGCGCTCGGCCGGGGGGAGCGATTCGCCGGAACCCGTCACCTCCGCCCCCGGCGGCCGCCGGCCCGCGCAGCGATGCGCGGCCGACGACCGCCGCGTGGCGTTTCCGGTCGCCGCGGGTTACACTGATCGAACCGCCGAAGTCCCGCCACAGATTCGGACCATGCCTGCGACGCAACCGCCACCGAATCGGACGCATCACCCCCGCCCGCGACGCGGTCGGTACGTCGGGATGCTCGCGCTGGTCGCGGGGCTCGGGCTGCACGGCCAGGGGTCGAGCGGTCCGGCCGAACCGGCCCCCAAGGACGGGCCGGCCGCGCCGTTCCTCGTGCAACACTGCCAGAGCTGTCACGCGGGGGAGAAGCCGAAGGGAAAGTTCCGCACCGACAGCCTGACCGCGGACTTCACCGACAAGGCCAACCGGGAGCGCTGGGCCGCGGCGCTGGAGCAGGTCGAGTCCGGGACCATGCCGCCGCAGGGGAAGGCTCGGCCGGCGCAGAAGGACGTCGCGGCGCTGACGGGGTGGGTCAACGGCCGGGTGGCGGCGGCCGAGGCCGCGCGGAACGCCGTTCAAGGCCGCGTCCCGCTGCGCCGGCTCAACCGCGCCGAGTACGAGAACACCGTCCGCGACCTGCTCGGCGTGGACCTCGACCTGACGGACCTCCTCCCCGCCGACCAGTCCGCGAACGGGTTCGACAACGCCGCCGAGGCGCTGAACGTCTCGTCCTTCCTGATGGAGCAGTACCTCGAAGCGGCCGACAAGGTGCTCGACGCGGCGGTCGCCAACGGGCCGCGGCCGTGGCTGCTGAAGAAGCGGTACGACATCCGGGACGAGAAGTCGGTGCAACCCACCGGTAGCGTCTACCGCCACCTGGAGGACTCGGTCGCCATCTTCGGCTCGTGGGTGTCGGCGAACATCCAGGTGACGCTGTGGAACTTCCGCACGCACTTCCGCGGCAACTACCGCGTCCGCATCTCGGCCTACGCCTTCCAGACGGACAAGCCCGTCACCTTCCACGTCACCGCCGGCACCCTCACGGCCGTGACCGAGGAGCGCATCCTCGGCTACCACGACATCCCGCCCGGCCGGCCGACGGTGGTCGAATTCGTCGAGAAGCTGGAGGCGAAGAACTGCATGCGGATCGTCGTGGACGGGCTCGGCGTGATCCCGCCGGTGATCGAGAAGGTAGGGGCGGACAAGTACACCGGGCCGGGGCTGGCCGTGCAGTGGGTGGAGGTCGAGGGGCCGCTACACGACACCTGGCCGCCGCCGAGCCACCGCCGCCTGTTCGGCGATCTTAAGCAGGCGCCGACCCCGACGCCGGAGGACAAGGCCCGCCTGGAGGTCGTCTCCACGCAACCGCTGGCCGACGCCGAACGCCTCCTCCGCGGCTTCCTCCCGCGGGCCTTCCGCCGGCCGGTGACCGACGAGGAGGTCCGGCCGTTCCTGGCCCGGGTGAAGGCCAAGCTGGACGCCGGCTTCTCGTTCGAGCAGGCGATGCGGGTCGGGTACAAGGCCGCGCTCGTCTCGCCGCACTTCCTGTTCCTGCGCGAGAAGCCCGGCCGGCTGGACGACCACGCCCTCGCCAGCCGGCTGTCGTACTTCCTGTGGAGCTCCATGCCCGACGAGGAGCTCCTCACCCTCGCCGCGGCCGGGAAGCTGAACGAGCCAGCCACACTCCGCGGGCAGGTCGAGCGGATGCTGAAGGACCGCAAGGCGGCGGCGTTCACCGAGAACTTCGCCGGCCAGTGGCTCGACCTCCGCAAGATCGACGACACCGCCCCCGACCCGGCGCTCTACCCCGAGTACGACGACATCCTCAAGACCGCGATGGTGAAGGAAGCGGAGCTGTTCTTCGACGAGGTGTTGAAGAACGACCTGAGCCTGACGACGTTCGTGGCCTCCGACTTCACGATGCTCAACAGCCGGCTCGCGCAGCACTACCGTGTCCCCGGCGTGACCGGCCAGGAGTTCCGGCGCGTGTCGCTGCCGCCGGGGAGCCACAGGGGCGGCGTCCTCACCATGGCAGCGGTGATGAAGGTGACGGCCAACGGCACGACAACGTCGCCGGTCCAGCGCGGCTCCTGGGTGCTCGACCGCATCCTGGGAACGCCGCCGCCGAAGCCGACGGTGGACGTGGAGGCCGTCGAGCCGGACATCCGCGGGGCGACGACGATCCGCGAGCAGTTGGCGAAGCACCGGCAGCGGGCCGAGTGCGCGGGCTGCCACGCGAAGATCGACCCGCCCGGTTTCGCCCTGGAGAGCTTCGACGTGATCGGCGGCTGGCGCGACTACTACCGCAGCGTCGGCGCGGGCGGCCCCGCGGTCGTGGACGGCCGCACCATGCGGTACAAGAAGGGGCCGGCCGTGGACCCCGGCGACGTGCTGCCGGACGGGGCGCGGTTCACGGGCATCGACGAGTTCCGGCAACTCCTGCTGCGCGACCGCGACCAGCTGGCCCGCGCGATGACGCAGCGGCTGTTGACCTACGCCACCGGCGGCGCCCCCACGACGGCCGACCGGCCGGAGGTCGACGCGATCGTCGCCCGGGTCCGCGGGCAGAACTACGGCTTCCGGGCGCTCGTCCACGAGATCGTGCAGAGCCGGGTGTTCCAGAGCAAGTGACTCCTGACGACCGAGGCAACCCCATGACCCTCCACCGTCGCACACTCCTCCGCGCCGCCGGCGTGTCGCTGGCTCTCCCCTGCCTCGACGCCTTCGCCCGCGGCGACGACCGGCCCGCCCAACCGCGGCGGCGGATGGTCTGCATCTGCACGCCGCTCGGGCTCCACCCGCCCTACTTCTTCCCGGAGAAGGACGGCGCGGACTACGAGCCCACGCCCTACCTGGACGTGCTCAAGGACTACCGCCGCGACTTCACGGTGGTGTCCGGGCTGGCGCACGCCGGGATGAGCCCGGGGTTCGCCCACCAGGCTTCCGCCAGCTTCCTGACCGGCGCGCAGGGGGCGGGCCGACCCGGGTTCCGCAACTCGATCTCGCTCGACCAGTTCGCGGCCGAGCACGTCGGCGGCCGGACGCGGTTCCCGAGCCTGGCGCTGTCGGGCGAAGGGGCCGGCCTGTCGTGGACGCGCACCGGCGCGCTGGTGCCCGCGGCCACGTCACCGGCGCGGGTGTTCGCCCGCCTGTTCCTCGACGGCCGGCCCGAGGAGGTTCGCGCCCAGGTCGCCCGCCTCGCGGACGGCCGCAGCATCCTCGACGACGTGGGCGGCCAGGCCGCGGCGCTCCGGTCGGGCCTCGGCGCCGGCGACCGCGACCGCCTGGACGAGTACATGACCAGCGTCCGCGACCTGGAACGCCGGCTGGCGCGCGACGAGACGTGGGCGCGGACGCCGAAGCCGAAGGTGAGCGTCGAGCCGCCGCGGGACATCCCCAACGCCGCGGACCTGCTCGGCCGCACCCGGCTGCTGTTCGACCTGACGCACCTGGCGCTCCAGACCGACTCGACGCGGCTGGTCACGATCATGCTCGGCGGCTCGACCTACGTGCCGCCGATCCCGGGGGTGACGCTCGGCCACCACGACCTGTCGCACCACGGCCGCGACCCGGGGAAGCTCGCGCAGCTGATGACCGTGGAAACCGAGACGATCAAGCTCGTCCGCGACCTGATGGCGAAGCTCCGGCAGACGCGGGAGGACGGGGCGACGCTCCTCGACCGGACGATGGTGTTCCTGGGGAGCAACCTGGGCGATGGCAGCAGCCATTCGGTGCGGAACCTGCCGGTGCTCCTCGCGGGCGGCGGGTTCCGGCACGGGAAGCACCTGCGGTTCGACCCCCAGAACCCACCGCCGCTGTGCAACCTCTACGTCAGCATGTTGCAGCGCCTGGGCGTCGAGACGGACCGCTTCAGTTCCGGCACGGGAACGCTCACCGGCCTCGACCCGGTCGGATGAAGAGCGAACTGCGCGTCGAGCGGGGTCGCGTCAGCGCCCCGTGCGTCCGCACAACTTGAAGTCGCGGGGATGCACGGGGCGCTGACGCGACCCCGCTCGACGCGCGGTTACTCGTCGAGATGCGTATCATCGGGATGCGACCACACGCCCCGGGTTCCCGATGACGCCCGTTCCCCTCCCCGTCCTCCCCGTCCTCCCCGCCACCGCCCTCCGCCTCACCCCGACGGACGTGACGCAGTTCGTCCGCCTGGAGCAGTGCGAGCGCTACCTGCGGTTCCGCCTCGCCGACCGCGCCGGGCAGGAGTTCATGGAACCGTTCGGCGTCGCCCCGCAGCGCATCACGCCGCTGCTCTCGAAGTCCGGCAAGGACTTCGAGGACGCCGTCGCGGCCGACCTGGCGAAGCGCTTCCGGGCGGTGGACTACGCGGCCGCGGCCGGCGGCTCGCACGCCCGCCCGGCGAACAACGCCGCCGTCGCCGCCGAGGCCCGCGCCCTCGCCCCGGGGGCGGCGGTGCTGCTGTTCCAGGTCCGGCTCGATGTCGAACTGCACGGCTGGCGGCTCCGCGGCGACGTGGACCTCTTGAAGCTGGAGCGCACGGCCGACGGCACCCTCCTGCCGCTCATCGCCGACATGAAGGCGACCGCCGCGGCGAAGGTCGAGCACCGCCTGCAGGTCACCTTCTACCGGCTCATGCTGGAGGCGCACCTCGCCGCCGCGGGCGTCGCCCACGCCCCGACGCGGACCGGCATCCTGTTCCGCCCGCCGGTCGAGCCGACGCCGGAGGAGGAGGCCGCCGCGGCGCCGCTGCGGGACGCCGCGACGGCCGAGTTCGGGCTGACCGGGTTCCTGCTGGAAGTGGTCGCCGACCCGGAGGCGTACGCCCAGTCGGCCCGCGACCTCGTGCTCGGCCCGACCTCGGCCGCCCGGCGCGTCGCCGCCACGCCGTTCGACGACCT
>DASPHQ010000354.1:0-7298 GCA_035629595.1 Urbifossiella sp.
CCGCCGCTCCGACCGCTTCGCCTTGAGTTTCTGTGCGTCCATTGCCGGTTGTCAGTTGTTAGTTGTCAGTGGTCAGTCGGACACGGCCGGGACCACAAGTATTAGCCACCAGAGGGACAGCAAGCAGGGTCGGTTGCCGACTGACAACTGACCACTGACAACTACCACTACTTGCCCGCGGCGAACGACTTCCCTTCCTTGCGGCGGACGACCTCGCCCTCGTACCGAATCCCCTTGCCCTTGTACGGCTCCGGCTTGCGGCTGGCGCGGACCTCGGCGGCGAACTGGCCGACGACCTGCTTGTCGATGCCGCTCACCACGATCGTCGTCGGGTCGGGCACCGCGACCGTGACGCCCTCGGGCGGCACGTGGTGGATGCGGTTGGCGAAGCCGACCGTCAGCTCGACGCCCTTGTCCTTCGCCGCCGCCTGGTAGCCGACGCCCTCGACCTTCAGCCGCTTCGTGTACCCGGTCGTGACGCCCACGACCATGTTATTGACCAGCGCCCGGGTGAGCCCGTGGAGCGCCCGGTTCTGCCGCTCGTCGTTCGGCCGGGTCACGGTGATCTGCTTGCCGTCGCTGGCCACCGCGATGTTCTCGTGGTGGGTGAACGTCAGCGTCCCCTTCGGCCCCTTGACCGTGACGAGCCGGTTGGCGACGGTCACGTTCACCTTGTCGGGAACGGCGATGGGCTGCTTGCCGATACGAGACATTGCTAGTCCTCCGGGCTTCACCGGCGCGCGGCCGGAACGGAGCCCTCTTGGTAGTGGACAGTGGTCAGTGGGCAGTGATCAGGAAGAAGGAGAGCCGGGTTTCGGCTGGCCACTATCCACTGACCACTGTCCACTACGCGATCACCACACCGTACACAGCACCTCGCCGCCGACCTTGTCGCGGCGGGCCTGGCGGTCGCTCATCACGCCGCGGCTGGTGCTCAGGATGGCGATGCCGAGGCCGTCCAGCACCCGCTTCACCTCGGTGTACGGCTTGTACACCCGCCGGCCGGGGCGGCTGTACCGGCCCAGGTGCCGGATCACCTTCTCGCCGTCCGGGCCGTACTTCAGGAACACCTGCAGGGTCACGTGCGGCTCGCCGAGCTTCGGCACCTCGACGAACTCCTTCGCCCCGGTCTCGGCGTTCGTGGTGGCCTTGCCGGTGCGGTAGCCGAGGATGAAGCCCTCCTCGAGCAGCACCTTGGCGATCGCCACCTTGAGGTTCGTGGCCGGCATCTCGACGAGCGGCCGCTCGATGGTGTTGGCGTTGCGGATGCGCGTGAGCATGTCCGCGATCGGGTCGGTCATCATGTGCGTGTCCTCCCTTTCGCGTGGTTACCAGGACGCCTTGCGGACGCCGGGGATGAGGCCACTCGACGCCAGGTTGCGGAAGCAGATGCGGCAGATGCCGAACTTCCGGTAGACGGCCCGCCCGCGGCCGCACAGCCCGCAGCGGAACCGGACCCGGATGCGGTCGCGGCCCGACATCAGGTTGGCCGGGATCTGCTGCTCGACCGGCTTCTTGATCTCGGCGAGGTGCGTGTCCAGGCGCTTCATCTGGCGCTTGAACGTGGCCTCTTTGGCGTTCGTTGACATCGCGGGTCCTGGGTCGGCGTTCCGGCTCGGCCCCGGGGTTACGCCCCCCGGGCGAGCCGGCCGTTCCGTGAAAGCTAGTAGCTGTCAGCCGTCAGCTTTCAGCCAGCAGCCTGATTCTCTCTGGCTGATAGCTGACGGCTGACAGCTACTCGTTACTTCGTGGCGTCTTCCCGGAACGGCATCCCGAAGGCCCGCAGCAGTTCGCGGGACTCGTCGTCGTTCCGGGTGCTCGTGACGAAGGTGATGTCCATGCCCTGCGTGAACGTCACCTTGTCCGGGTCGATCTCGGGGAAGACCAGCTGCTCGGTCAGCCCCATGCTGTAGTTGCCGTTACCGTCGAAGCTCTTCGGGTTCACCCCGCGGAAGTCGCGGATGCGGGGCAGCGCCACGTTGATGAGCCGGTCGAGGAACTCGTACATCCGCTTGCCGCGGAGGGTGACCCGGCAGCCGATCTCGTTCCCCTCGCGGAGGCGGAACCCGCTGACGGCCACCTTGGCCTTCATGATCTGCGGCCTCTGCCCGGCGATCAGCCCGAGTTGCTCGGCCGAGATCTTCATCCGCTCCTTGTCCTGGAGCGCCTTGCCGACGCCCATGTTCAGGCTGATCTTCATCAGCTTGGGGATGGCGTGCGGATTGTCCCGGCCGACCTTCTTGGCCAGCTCCGGGACGATCTCGGTCTTGTACCGCACGAGCAGCCGCGGCGGCGGGACGGGGGCTTCCTTCACGTCTTCGGCGGTCGCGGCCATGTCGTCGATACCTCTTACGGCCTATGGCGGCCCCATGCCGACGGGGCCGGTACGGGCCGGGTGCTCACGCCTTGGTGGCGTACTTCGGGTTGGCCTTCGCCAGGATGCGGATGCGGGCGCCGCTCTTCTTGGCGTACAGTTCCTTCGTGCCGTCGGCCGCGTACCGGATGCCGACGCGGGTCGGCTGGTTGGTGCTCGGGTCGATGAGCATGACGTTCGAGGCGTTGACCGGCATCTCCTTCGAGAGCCGGCCGCCCTGCGGGTTGGTCCGCGACGGCTTGAGGTGCCGGTACACGCGGTTGACGCCCGCCACGAGCACCTTGCCGGCCTTCGGGTTAACCGACAGCACCTTGCCGCGGACGCCCTTGTCGTCCCCGGTCAGCACCACCACGGTGTCGTCTTTGCGGATGTACATGGTTCACTCTCAGCTAATAGCTCTCAGCCGTCAGCCAGCAATCCGGTGCGGTCTCGCTCCCGGCCAGCCCCGATTGGCCGACGGCTGAAAGCTGACAGCTACCACCTCAGACCACTTCCGAGGCCAGGCTAATGATCTTGTTGTACTTCGCCCGCAGCTCGCGGGGCACCGCGCCGAAGATGCGGGTGCCGCGCGGGTTGTTGTCGTTGTCCAGCAGCACCAGGGCGTTGCTGTCGAACCGCACGTAGCTGCCGTCCTCGCGGCGGGTGGCGACCTTCGTCCGCACCACCACGCCCTTGATCACGTCGCCCGGCTTCACCTCGCCGCCGGGGATCGCCTTCTTCACGCTGGCGCGGATCACGTCACCCAGGTTCGCGACGCGGCGCTTGTTGCCGCCGAGCACCTGGATGCACATGACCTCCTTGGCACCCGTGTTGTCGGCCACGTCCATGTACGTATACATCTGGATCATGTCAGCGCCTCGGCGGGGCGTTACGGCCCCGGGGGTGTCTTACTTCGCGTCGGCCGCGGGGGTCGGGGCGGCCGCGTCGCTCCCGGCGACGGCCCCTTCCAGCTTCGACAGCGTCCGGCTCGGGCTCTTGGTCACGACCCGCACGAGGTCCCACCGCTTCGTCCGCGACAGCGGCCGGCTCTCGGCGATCTCGACGGTGTCGCCCAAGTGCGACTCGTTCTTCTCGTCGTGGACGTAGCAGATGGTCCGCTGCTTGACGTACTTCCCGTACTTCGGGTGCCGCACCGAGCGGGTGACCTCGACCCGGCGGGTCTTGAGGTTCTTGTCGCGGGTGACGATGCCGGTCAGGTGCCGGGGGCCGGTGCTCTTGGCCGGCTTGGGCGGGGTGTTCGTCGCGTCCGCCATCACTTGCTCCCCTTCTTGGCCGTCGCCTGCGCGTGCAGCCCTTCGACGCGCCGGAGTTGCCGCCGCACCAGCCGCTTGCCGGGGCCGCCGGCCTCGTCCTTCGCCGTCAGGCTGGCGACGCGGGTGGCGAGCTGGTCGGCCGGCAGCGCCTTTAGCTTGGCCAATTCCCGCTCCCGCTGGAACGTGCGGATGCGGGCGATGTCCTTCTTCGCCTTCTTCAGCTCGGTCGCCGTCTCCTTGCGGTCGGACGCCGACTGGAAGCGGAGCGAGAACACGGTCTTTTCAGTTTCCTTCAGGGTGAGCGCGAGCTGCTCGTCGCTCATCCCTCGGAAGTCAGTCTTTTGGGTCGGCATCGTCCACCTGGGGAAGGACGAAGGCGGAGGGATGAAGGAGGAATCACGAACCGCCGGGGGGTCGCACTCTCCGGATTCATCCGTCATCCTTCATCGTTCATCCTTATACGTTGGGCCGGCGGGTCACGAACCGGCACTTGAACGGCATCTTGTACGCGACGCGGGCGAGGGCGTCGCGGGCGGCCGCCTCGGGCAGCCCGGTGATCTCGAACAGGATCTGGCCGGCGCGGACGACCGCGGCCCAGTACTCCGGCTCGCCCTTCCCCTTACCCATCCGGGTCTCGGCGGGGATGGCCGTCACCGGCTTGTGCGGGAACACGCGGATGTAGTACCGCCCCTCGCCCGACACGAACCGCGTCATCGTGATGCGGCCCGACTCGATGCACTCGGCCGACAGCCAGCCGCCCTCGAGGGACTGCAGGCCGAAGTCGCCGTAGGCGACGTAGTTCCCGCGGTGGGCGTTCCCCTTGATGTAGCCGGCGTACTTCCGCTGCGCCATGATCCCCTTGGTCACGCCGCGCTGGCCCTTCCGGAACTTCACCCGCTTCGGCATCTGCGGCATCGGCCGTCTCCCCTATCGAAGGTCACACCCGAGCCGCACTCAGCGACCGCCGCCGCCGCCGAACCCGCCGGGGCCGCGGCGCGGGCCGCGGCGGCGCTGCGTCGGGGCGCCGGAGGCGTCGGTCGGGTCGACGATGTCGCCGGTCAGGTAGTCGCCCTGGTTCACCCAGCACTTGATCCCGATGTTCCCCTGCGGGGTGGTCGCCTCGGCGAACCCGTACTCGACCTTCACGCGGAGGGTCGAGAGCGGGATCGAGCCTTCCATCCCCTTCTCGCAGCGGGCCATTTCCGACCCGCCGAGGCGGCCGGACAGCTGGAGCTTCACGCCCTTGGCGCCGCCCTCCATCGCCCGCTGCATGGCCTGCTTCATCGTGCGGCGGAAGCTGGCCCGGCGCTCGAGCTGCTCGGCGATGTCCTCGGCGATCAGCTGCGGGTCGATCTCGGGGCGGGCGATCTCGATCGTCTTCACCTCGATGTGGCGCCGCGTCAGCTTCTCCAGCGCCTTGGTGAGGTTGTCGATCTTCTCGCCCTTCTTGCCGATGATCGCCCCGACGCGGCTGCTGCTGACCGTGATCGTGACCCGCTCGCGGGTCCGCTCGATCTTGATGTCCGAGATCGCCGGCCGCTGGACCTTGCGGTCCTTCTTGTTGGTCAGGTACTTCTGGATGAAGGCCCGGACCTTGAAGTCCTCGATCAGCAGCTCGGAGAAGTCGGCCTTGCTGGCGTACCACGTGGACCGCCACGGGCGCATGATCCCCGTACGGAAGCCGGTCGGTCGAACTTTCTGACCCATCGCCGTGCCTCTTGGTCCGTCGTGGCCCGTTCGCGGTCGGTCAACGCGCCGGGGGCCGACCGCGGCCGGCCCCCGCTCCCACATCCCCACCCGCCGCTCAACCCTCGGCCGGATCGCCGAGGGTGACGTGGATGTGCGACATCCGCCGCTTGATCGGGAACGCGGTCCCGCGCGCCCGGGGCTGGATCCGCTTGAACATCGGCGCCTCGTCCACGCGGGCCTCGGTCACGACGAGGGCGTCGAGGTCGGGGCACTCGCGGTCGTCGGCGTTGCCGAGGGCGCTCTTGACGACCTTCTCCAGCAGCCGGGCGCCCCGGTTGTGGTAGAACTTCAGCATTTCGATCGCTTCGTCCGCGTTCCGCCCGCGGATCAGGTCCGCGAACAGGCGGATCTTGCGGGGGCCCTGGTCGGCGTAGCGGTGGATTGCCTTGTATTCCATGTCTTACTTCCCGCCCTTCGCCTTGCCGCCGCTGTGACCCTTGAACGTCCGGGTGGGCGAAAACTCGCCCAGCTTGTGGCCGATCATGTCTTCCGTGCAGTAGACGCGGAAGAAGGTCTTGCCGTTGTGGACGAGGAACGTGGCGCCGATGAACTCGGGGACGACGGTGCAGTCCCGCGCCCACGTCTTGATCGGCTCCTTGTTCGCCCCCTGCTTCTCGACCTTGGCGAACAGCCGCAGATCGACGTAGGGACCCTTCTTCAGCGACCGGCTCATGCGTCGTCCCGCTCGTGTCCAGCCAGGTTCGCGAAACACACAGCCCGGGCGTTACAAACCCGGGACTGTGTAAGGTAGGCAGGTCCACGCAGACCGGCCACCGGATTTCTTCACTCGACCCGAAGCCCGGGGACGGCTGTCCCCGGGCTTTCGCGGCGTCAGGAGCTCTTCTGGTGCTTGCCGGCCGGGCGGCGCCGCAGGATGGCGCCGCTGTTCGGCTTGCGGTCCTTGCGCGTCTTGCCGCCCTTGGACAGCACGCCGGTCGGCCCCTTCGGCTGGCCGCCGCTCTTGCTCCGCCCCTCGCCGCCGCCCATCGGGTGGTCGATCGGGTTCATGGCCATGCCGCGGTTGTGCGGCTTGCGCCCCTTCCACCGCTTCCGCCCGGCCTTGCCGAGGCTGATGTTCATGTGCTCGGGGTTCGACACGCTGCCGATCGTCGCCCGGCACTTGTTCGACACCCGGCGGATTTCGCCGCTCGGCATCGTCAGCTGCGCCCAGTCCTTCTCGCGGGCGCTCAGCGTGGCCGAGCAGCCGGCGGAGCGGCAGATCTGGCCGCCGCGACCCGGCGTCAGCTCGACGTTGTGGACGGACATGCCCATCGGCACCTTCCACAACGGCATGCAGTTGCCCGGCTTCGGCTCGACGGCCTCGGTGTCGCCCGAGATGACCTTGTCGCCGGCCTTCATCCCGACCGGGGCAAGGATGTAGCTCTTGTTGTTGTCGTACTTCTCGTCCTTCGGGTACTCGATCAGCGCGATGCGGGCGCTGCGGTTCGGGTCGTACTCGACGGAGATCACCGTCGCCTCGACGCCGTCGCGCTTGCGCTTGAAGTCGACCTGGCGGTACATCCGCTTGTGACCACCCCCGCGGAACCGGGTCGTGGTGATGCCGTGGTGGTTCCGCCCGCCGCTCTTGGGGAGCGGCGACAGGAGCGACTTCTCCGGCTTGTTGACGCCGGGGAACGTGCAGTCCGCGAAGTCGGACACGCTCCCGCCGCGGCGGCCGGCGGACGTCGGCTTGTATTGCTTGATGCCCATGTTCGTGCTCTTGGCCGGTAGTCCTTTTCGACACCCGTGTCGCCACACGGCTGGCGAAGTCCACCCGTTGCAACGGGTGGACTTTGATCGCTCAATAGAACTCGATCTTGTCGTCCGGGTGGAGGGCGACGACCGCCTTCTTCCAGCTCGGCAGCGTCCCCATCTCCTGGCGGAACCGGCGGGTCTTCCCCTTCCGATTCATGGTCCGCACG
>DASPHQ010000355.1:0-4468 GCA_035629595.1 Urbifossiella sp.
CGCGCACCGGCACTGGCCCGGTCGCCACCCGGTTCACCTCCGGCGGCAGGTGCCCCGAGTCGATCACCGGCCCGGGGTGGACCACGCACGCCCGCTCCACGGCGTTCTCCAACTCGCGGACGTTCCCCGGCCACGGGTAGCGCGTCAGGCGGTCCAGCGCCTCGGCGGTTACGGTCTTCGGCTCCGCCCCCGGCCGGGCGTACTTGCGGCAGAAGTGCTCCACCAGCGCCGGGATGTCCTCGGCCCGCGCCCGCAGCGGCGGCAGGTCGAGCCGCACCACGTTCAGCCGGTAGTACAGGTCCTCGCGGAACCGGCCGGTCCGCACCAGTCGCCGCAGCGGCTGGTTCGTCGCCGCCACCACCCGCACGTCCACGCGCACCGGTTCGGTCCCGCCGACACGCTCGAACCGCCGCTCTTGTAGCACGCGCAGCAGTTTCACCTGCATTAGCGGCGGCACGTCGCCGATCTCGTCGAGGAACAGGGTGCCGCCGTCGGCCAACTCGAACTTGCCGATGCGCTGGCGGTCGGCTCCGGTGAACGACCCCTTCTCGTGGCCGAACAACTCGCTTTCGAGCAGCGCCGCCGGCACGGCCGCGCAGTGGACGGCGACGAACGGCCCGCCGCGCCCGGCCGACGCCGCGTGAACGGCGCGGGCCGCCTCCTCCTTCCCGGTGCCGGTCTCGCCCTGGATGAGCACGGTGGCCGCGGTCGGCCCGACGTCGCGGATCAGCTCGAACAGCTCGATCATCTTCGGATTCCGACTGACGACGCCGCGGAACGAGTCGGCGCCGGCCGCGGCGGCGGACACGAACGCCCGGAGTCGGTCGGCGTCGGCGGGGAGGACGAAGAAGTCGGCGGCGCCGGCGCGGACGGCGGCGACGGCGGCACGCACGTCCGGGGCGTCGGCGACGACGGCGGCGGGGACGGGTCGGCGGCGGAGGTGTGCGACGCGGGCGAGGGCGATCCCGTCGGTGTCGGCGTGGGCGAGAACGAGGCCGATCCCCCCTGCCGAGAGGTGGTCGCGGGCGTCGGCCGGGTCGGAGTCGGTGGTTTCGAGCCGCGGGTCGGTGGCGACGAGGGCGAAGAGGGCGTCGCGGGCCGCCCCGGGCGGGGCGACGACTAGCACCCGAACGCGGTCGAGTGGTGCATCCATCGCCGGCCTCGTGGGGTAAATGGGGGCGGCCGCCTCCGCGCGGTGTAGTCGGACGATCGGAAAGGCAATCAGGGTGCCGCTGCGGTCTGCCGGGCGCGAATTGCGGGCTATTCGGACCCGGAGTGTGCCACGGGCAGCAAGTTGCCTCATGGTGGGAAGTGAGGTTCGTACCAGTATCCCCACCGCTCGCGGCTCATCGATCCCCTGTTAAGGTGAACCCGGGGTTACCGCGGCGGCGCCACACCAGCCCGTCGAGCAGGTAGTGCATCAGCTGCGGCAGCGCCAGCAGCGGAACCAGAAGCCACCGCCACCGCCGCGCGTCCCAGCCGGAGCCGAACAGCCAGTCGCGGTCGTGCCACACCAGCCGGTCCCACAGCAGTTCTTCCGCGAACGCCAGCACCCACACCACCGCCACGAACCCCGCCGCCGTGCGGACGTGCCAGCCGCGCGGCCGCGGCCCGCCCCGCCCCCACCGGTACCAGTACACCAGCACGAAGTACGGCACCCCGTGGATGACCACGTTCGTCACCGTGAAGGCGTAGTCGGAGTCGAACACCACGATGCCGACGTACCAGCACACGGCGGTGGTCAGCACCACCACGTCCTTCCCCGGGTTCGGCACGCCGCGCCACAGGCTCCGCCCGAAGTACGCCGCCAGGGTCAGCCAGTAGACCGGTTCGAGCACCTCGGCGCAGACCGCCGGCAGCTCGGCGAAGTCGCCGCGGACGAACCACGCGAACCGCCGCGGCAGGTGCGCGTGCCAGTGGACCAACGGGTAGACCGTCGCCAGGTAAATCGCCGCGGCGTCGAGCCACCGGCCGGTGCGCTCGCCGCACTTCGCCCGGTACAGCATCACCCAGCCGTACTGCTGGCGGACGAAATGGAACACCGCCAGGTACGCCAGGCACCGCCAGAACACCGCCGGCCCGGCGTCGTACAGGGCGATGCCAACCACCAGTCCGACCACCGGCACCAGCAGGTACGTCCCCGGTCGGCGGCGGAACTCGGCGGGGTCGAGGTAGACGCGGAACAGCGTGCTCCACACGTGGGCCACGTCCACGAGCAGCACCGCGGCGACCCACGTCCATTCGGGGGTGTCCGCCTTGTCGCCGTCGAGGAGGCCGAGGTGCCACCCGACGGCGAGCAGCGCGAGCGACAGCGCGGCACTGCCGCCGAACGCGAGGAGGTCGGCGGCGGGGGAGAACAGCCAGCGCGAGGCGGGCGGCGTACCCATGCGGGACTAGGATAGCAGCCCCACTGCAAAGGGCCGTCCATGCCGACGATCGACGACGCGATCCGGGCCGCCGAGGCCGGCGACCTGCGCGCCGCCCGCGCCGCCGCCGCCCCGCTGGCGAAGGCCGGCGACCCGACCGCGATGCGCCTCCTGGGCCACCTCCACCTCGACGGCACGCCGACCGCCGACGACGTGGGGCTGGCGGCGTACTGGTTCTTCCAGGCGTGGCAGGCCGGGCTCGACGACGCCGAGCGCGACATCGTCCGCGTCCGCGAACAGCTCGAACACGCGGCGACGGACGGGAACTCGGCCGAGGCCCGCGTCGCGCTCGGGCTCATCCTCATGTTCGGCCACGACGCCCCGGACGCGGCCGCCGATTTCTTCCGCGCCGCGGCCGAGCAGGGCCACCCCGAGGCGCTGCGGATGTGGGCGTTCCAGCACGCCGAGGGGCGCGGGCTGCCGCGCGACCCGGCGGCGGCGCGCGAGTTCTACCACCGCGCCGCCGACGCCGGGGATGCGTTCGCGCTGGTCGCCCTGGCGGGGATGCTGGATGCCGGCGCGGGCGGCGAGCGAGACCGCGACAGCGCCATCCGCTACCTTCGCAAAGCGGCCGACGCCGGCGCCCCCGACGCGGACCAGCGCCTGGCGGAACTGCTGGCCGAGCGGAACCGCGACCGCCGCGACGCGAACGAGGCGGTGCAGCGGCTGGTACGCGCCGCCGCGGCCGGCCCGCCCGACGCGGCCTACCGGGTGGACGCGGCCGACGGGTCGTGGTCGGTGCTGGTGCGCGACCACGGCCGAACCGTGGCGATGCCGGGCCTGACGCCCGACGAACTGGTCGGCCTGCCGGACGACTGAGACTATCCCCTCCCTCTGGAGCTCCCCCGATGTTCCGTACTCTCCTCGCCCTCGCGCTGGTCGGCGGAGGCGCCGCCCGCGCCGCCGACCCGGTCGTGTTCGTGTCGGCGTTCGCGCCCGGCGACAAGGGCGGCATCCACGCCTACACGTTCGACCCCGCCGCCGGTAAGCTCGCCCCGCTGCGCCGCACCGGCGGCGTCGAGCACCCGTTCTACCTCGCCCTGTCGCCGGACAAAAAGACGCTCCTGTCGATCCACGGCAAGACGTTCGGCGGGAAGGAGAACGAGGAGGTCGCGGCGTTTGCGCTGGTCGGCCGCACCGGCGAGCTGAAACCGCTGAACCGGCAGACGACCGGCGGCACCGCGTCGTGCTACCTCGACATCGACAAGTCCGGCAAGACGGCGCTGGTGGCCAACTACCTGACGGGCAGCGTGGCGTCGTACCCGCTCGCGGCCGACGGGTCGCTCGGGCCGCAAGCGTCGTTCCACCAGCACAAGGGGTCGAGCGTCAACCCGCAGCGGCAGAAGGGGCCGAACGCCCACTGCATCGTCGTGAGCCCTGACAACAAGTACGCCTTCGCCGCCGACCTCGGCATCGACCAGGTGCTGTGCTACAAGCTCGACGGCTCGAAGCTGACGCCGAACGACCCGCCGTTCGCCAAGTCGCCGCCCGGCGCCGGCCCCCGGCACCTGACGTTCCACCCGAACGCGAAGCACGTCTACGTCGTGAACGAGTTGCTCAACTCGGTCACCGTGTTCGACTACGCCGCTGGTACCGGCACACTCACGGAGAAGCAGACGATCCCCACGCTGCCGGGGGAGTTCAAGGGGACGAGCTACTGCGCCGACGTGAAGGTGACGCCCGACGGCCGATTCCTTTACGCCACTAACCGCGGCCACGACAGCATCGCCGCGTACAAGGTGGGCGACGACGGGAAGCTGTCGCTGGTGGCGATCGAGCCGAGCCTGGGGAAGGGGCCGCAGAACCTGCTGGCGACGCCGGACAACCGGTGGCTGCTGTGCGCCAACATGCCGGGCGGGAACGTGGTGGTGTTCCGCATCGACGGGCAGACCGGCCGGCTGACGCCGCACGGCGAGCCGGTGCGGCAGACGAGCCCGTCGAGCATGGTGTTGATGCCGTAGCCTCCCGCGGGCTACGGCGGGAGCTGCCACACCCGGATGAGGCCGTCGATGCCGCCGGTCAGTGCCTGCCGCCCGTCCGGC
>DASPHQ010000356.1:0-4899 GCA_035629595.1 Urbifossiella sp.
CGTCGCCGGCCTGGTCCACCGGTTCAAGCCGTGGGCGACGGCGTACTTCGTCAAGGACGGCCGGCAGACGTCCGAACTCTCCATCTACAAGACCGCCTGTACGGCCCTGGTGAGGCTGTACGGCCCGCTGCCGGCCGACGACTTCCGCCCGTCGCACCTGGTGGCCATCCGTCAGAGCCTCGTAGACCGCGGCCTGAGCCGCAAAGGGTGCAACCGGTACGCGGCCAAGGTCGTCCGCGTATTCGCGTGGGGCGTGGGTGTCGATCTGGTCCACCCCGACACGCCGGCTCGACTGAAGGAGGTTGCCCCGCTCGCGGCAGGACGCACCAAGGCCCCGGACCCGCTGCCCGTGACGGGGGTGGACCCGGGCGAGGTGGAGCGGACGCTTCCTCACCTCCACCCCGACCCGGCACGGTGTGCCGTTCTGGAGGCGATGATCCGGCTGCTGCTCTGCTCGGGGATGCGGCCCGGCGAGTTGTGCGCGCTGCTGCCCGAGCACGTCGACCGGTCGGCCACGCCCTGGCGGTACGAGGTGGGGCGTGCGAACAAGATGCTGCACCGCGGCAAGTCCCGTGTCGTATGGATCGGAAAGCGCGGCCGGGCGATCCTGGGGCCGTTCCTCGACGCGGCCGCCCCCGGCCGGCGCGTGTTCGGCTGGCCGTTTCGGAGCGGGAAGTCCGGGCGCTGGACGGGCATCACCCGAACGGAACTCGCGCGGTTCGTCCGCAAGGCGTGCAAGGCCGGCGGCGTGCCCCACTGGCACCCCAACCGCATCCGCCACACCCACGCGACCGAGATACACGACCGGTACGAGAGTGATGCGGCGGTGGCGGCCGCGTTGGGCAACTCGCCCGAGGTGGCCCGCCAGGTGTACGTGGACGACCCGGAGACGCGGGTCGCCAAGCGGATCGCCGAGGAACTGGGCTGAGCTCACGTCGAACCGGCGCGTTCGTCACATATCTACCCGCGCCGGCGACTAACCCCCCTTAACCGACACGGATACCAGGCGTCCGTCCTGGTAGTGTTGTTTTGTACACTAGTGAGCCGAGCCGCCCGAATTGTTGCGTCCGACGCAACGCGGTTGGTGCGTGCCGAGTCGCGGTGTAGAAGGGAAGGGGGCAGTGGACAGACATTCAGAGGAGACATCGCCTGTGGCCGAGATCGAGACCAAGAACCAAACCGATACCCCGCCGGCGGTGGAGTCGCCGGCCGCCTTCCTGTCGCCGGAGTGCGAGCGAATCGTGCAGGTCGTGTTCGACCGCGGCCCCGTGGCCGCCAAGGTGATCTCGCGTGTGGCCAAGGTGGACCGGACCCGCTGCTACGTCCTCCTGGCCGACCTCCGAGCCCGTGGGCTCATCCGCGACGACGGCGACGGGTACGAGCTGGCCACCCTCGCCGCCTTGCCCAGTGTCATCGGACTGTCACTCGGCGTGCGGCGGGGGGCGTAGGGCGGAGGCCGAGGGCGAAGAACTCCCCCGTGCGACAACTCAACGGGGGGCTCTGATGGAACTGTTCGCGATGCTGCTCGTGCTGGTCGCCTTGCTGGTCGCGTTCGCGGTGGGCTACCTGATCGGTACGCCCACGGTCGCGCCCGGCGTCCAGGGCGACGGCCTGACGCCGGAGCAGCGGGTGCGGCTCTGGCTGGTGGAGAAGCTCGTGCGGCCGGACCTCGGTTACAACACGGCGCAGACGGTGATTCCAGCCCTGAGCGAGATCGTCATTTCCGGGCGCCCCGCACCGTGACCACTGACCCCTGAAACGACCGCGGCCCGGGGATGACCCGGGCCGCGGTCGTTTCAGGGCTTGTAGACTTTGAGGCCGACGTGGATTTCTTGGCCACTAGCCCCTTTCGGCCCTGAGAGGTGATGGCTTATCACGGCCGTCACGCCGAACATCCCGTCGGGGAGCTCCACCACTTCGCCGGGTCGCGGCACGGCGTAGCACGCGGCCGGGAATTGCGTGCCGGGGAGCTCGTTGCCCGACTCATCGACAAAGAAGAACAGGACTGGGAAGGCCGAGGGCAACACCTTCGGCCCCGATTCGCTCTGGTCGTCGTCCACGTCTTTCTCCCGAGGTGAACATGGTGCCCGCGGTGCTCGTCCTAATCCTGGCCGGCGTCGTGTCGGCGAACGCCCTGCTCGTCGCCCTCTGGAGAACCCGCCCCAGGCCGCTCACCGCCCGAGCGGTGGCAAAGCAAGTCCACCGGTGGAAGTTCCTTCGGCCTGACATTTCGTGATCCCGACCGCGGCCCGGGTCATCCCCGGGCCGCGGTCGTTTCAGGGGTCAGCGGTCGCGTTCCAAGTACAGCAAGGTCCATCTGTCCGCGCGCGTTGCCTTGAACTCGGTCGGCCGCGGGGCATCGTTGTCGTCGGTCAGACAAAGCGTGAGCTTGTCGCCGCCGATCGGGTCCCCTTTGAACTCGTAGATTCCCCTAAATGAAGCGGCGCCGGCGACTCGGTTCATAGTCAGGGTGATTTCCGCCGGTATCTTGCTCGGGTCCAACTTCAGGTCCCATTCCACGGGCGTTTCCCGACCACCGGCGCCAGGCACCTTGACAACCACCTTCTCCCCGCGGAAGGTCCAGTGCCGCTGAATCCAATCGTCCATCGGGCGGACCTTGCCGTAGTACTCCATCTTGGTCAGCTTCCAGGCTCCATCTATCTTCGGCGCCGCTTTCTGAGCGGACACGCCTCCACCCCCACACATCACCCAGCAGGCCAACAGGCCCCCAATCACGTGTCGGCATGCCATTCCAGTAGCCCTTAATGTCTGCTTGGACGGATGGGCGAGGCTCTACAATCCGCAACCTATTTGTCGGACGCCGCGAGCTTGCGTCGGACGCCGTGCGGTCAATAATCACTTCGTAAGCGGGTCCAAGAGGCAGGCCAGAGCTGGACAAAACACTAACCAGCCGATTTGGTCAACAGCCCCTCTGACCTTAGCCATTCGCGAACAATGTGCTTCACGAGCTCGGTCTCGTCCTTGTAAGCGCGACTGTCGCAAACCTCGTACAGGGGTCCGGCTAAGGTATCATCGAGCGTAACCCGAAGCGGCTTGGGTTTACCGTCGTCGCCATATCGCTGTCGTGGCTTCGGCATTGTGACAGTTTCGGTCCGCTAGCGTGTTTCGATCAAGACGAATTTGCGGTCTTTAGCGGCTATGCTGGCCGTGACGGGGCTCTGGCGGGTTTTCAATTGCTTTAGATGCCTTCAATAGCCTATGAAGGCCGAAGGCGAGTTATAAACGAGGCATCCGAGCCAGCGAGGGCGCGCGATGACGGAGACCCCAACCCCGGCCGGGTTCCTGATCCCGAGGCAGGTGGCCCGCTATCTCGGCTGCTCGGTGCAGGCGGTGCGGAACTGGACCATCACCGGCTGCCGCGTGAACGGCCATGTGGTGACGCTCCGGTGCCGGCACGTGGGGGCGAAGTACCACATCCGCCCGGAGTGGGTGGAGGAGTTCGTGGCCGCCTGCTCGGCGGCGAGACAGGTCGTTGTCGCCACCACGCCGCTGAGGTACGACGCGGCCGCGGCGGAGCGTGAGACGCAGGCCGTGCTGGCCGAGCTCGAAGAGTGGTAGCCGACGAGGCCGGCGGCGGCTGACCCGACCGCGAAGCATCCGCGACCAATGCAGGAGGTGCCGCACGTGACCCGAGCCAACATCGAAGCAGTGCTCACCATCCTGCCCAACCTCACGCACTGCGGGGTCGGCTTTCCCAGGCAGTACCCGGGCGATCCGCCATTTGATGAGGCAAGGGATCGGGCGTCGTTGCTGGAAAGTGCGGACGCCTGCGAGAAGTCATGCCGGTGGCTGGGCACGGTCGTTCGTGTTGAGCGAATCAACCACCGACGTTCCACCTACGGGCTGAAGCACATCATGCAGCGAGAGACGGGGGAGTACGTCACGAATGGTGCGTTCATCGCTGCCGCCATTCACATGGGCTTCAAATGGCGGGTTCTGCCTGGGGAAATCAACGTTCTACTGGGGGTTTCCGAGCGATCCCTGAAGGGCCGACCAAGACCTTGCTCGCCGCTATAGGCCGACCGCGAAGCATCCGGTTCGCCCACCCTACACACTCCCCGGAGACCGCACCGTGACCGAGTTCACCGTCATCACCTTCGAGCAGGCCGAAGCCCTCATGGACGAGCCGGACGTGATCCCTGTCGGCGTGTACCTCGCCGCGCTGGGCGAGCGGCTCGAAGCCCGGACCGCCCCGCGGCTCCACCGCCCGGATCGCCTGCCGACCACGGTGGCGACGCGGACGGGACCGTTCCTGGTGACGGTCTACTGCCTCAGCGACAACGTCCCGGTCGGCATGTTCGACAGTCGGGCCGACGCCGAGGAGTTCGCCCACCGGGTGGCCCGCGACCCGCAGCTGTACATCGAGCGGTTCCGCCGGCTCACCGAGGTGGACCCGGTGTTCTTCAAGGAGTCGTCCCTCCTGTCCGTGGACGTGACCGAGTTCGCCGGCAACGTGCCGGCGGCCCGCTCCGTCGTCGTCAACCTGGACCGCGGCCCCGGCGAGTACCCGGACGCGGCCAACTTCGGCTGACCCGATCCCTTCACAACCCCCAATCCCCTATCCGCACGCGGCGCGTTGCCGCGTGCCCGGGGAAGCTATGTCCCGTGAGGAGCTGCGATGGCTGAGGTGTTCGATTTCGGCTGCGGTCCGGTCCCCGCCCACAAGCACCCGCGAGGCGGCGGCTGGGTGGCCAACACGGCGAAGGTGGACGAGACCGCGACGATTGCGGAGAGCGCCAGCGTCGGGGAGAGCGCCAGCGTCGGGCGGTACGCCAGCGTCGGGCCGGGCGCCAGCGTCGGGCGGTACGCCAGCGTCGGGCCGGGCGCCAGCGTCGGGGAGAGCGCCAGCGTCGGGGAGAGCGCCAGCGTCGGGCCGGG
>DASPHQ010000357.1:0-2060 GCA_035629595.1 Urbifossiella sp.
TCGGACAAGGGGTCGGTGGTCGCGTTCGCCTTCCACCCAGGGGGGAAGCACCTCGCGGTGGCGTCTGTGGACCAACTGTGGTGGCACACCCTCGGCGGGAAGGCCGTGTCGTTGGCCGACCTCCAACTGGCCCCGAGGCTGTGGCGGAACACCGCGGCGCTCGTGTTCGAGGACGACGCGAAGGTGCTGCGGCTCACGGCCCCCCCGGTGAGTGGCCGGGGGAAGGCGACGGTGGTCCGCTGGCGGGTGGAGGTGGGGGAGAAGGGGGCGACCGCCACCGAGGTGAGCAGAGAGGAAAAGGACGTGCCAGCAGGGGTGCGCGAGGTCACCGCGGCGAGCGCCGATGGGGCGAGGAAAGCGACGGCGACAGGTCAAGTCGTGACCGTGATGGACGCCAAGACGGGTCAGAGACTGAAGGAGTTTCGGCCCGGGAAGTGACGGCCGGCGGGTCAGCCACGGCCGAGACGAGGTCGATGACCCACAGCCGAGCCATCATCTCGTCGTCCGCCCCTACACGTCAGCGAGCCGCACCTTCTGGCGGAACACCCAGTCGGTCTCGGCCTGGGTCAGCTCCCAGAGCGGCACCACGCCGAGCAGGACGTTCAGGCGGCGCGCCACCCGGGTCTCGGCCGCGGGCGACATGCCCTCCAGTGTCCGCTGCACCTGCTCACCCGTCGTCACGTCGTTCATCCCGCCCCCGGCGTCCGTGCCGCTGCGTCACGTTGAGGTGGGGATGCTCGCGGACGCGCCGTGGCGGGTCAAGGCCGGCTCGGCCAGCCTCAGGAGTTCCGGCACTCTTACCCCGGGTCGGCTACTCGGCCTGGCGCCTGCACTACGCTCGGGAAGAGCACCTCGGGCCACCGTCCCCCGGCCCGCCGGCACCCCAGCTAGCCTTTCACACCGCCCATCCACCGAGACCCGCGGCGATTGCTGCGGGCCTCGTCGTTGCGACCGCCATATCGCCGGAGTCAGCCGGCACCCGTCCCGCGGTGGGGGAGTGAGGCCAGCAACTACTCGTTGCCCAGTTGCACCTCGACCCGGTGCCGGATGTACTCGTCCGGGTGCCCGCGGGCGATGGCGATAGCTTCGGCCACCAGCGGCCGGAGGCCCTCCGGGTAGTCGGCAGGGTCGAGGTGGAGCTTGGGGATGATGCTCCGGCGGACATCCACGTTCGGGTTGGCCACGAACGTCTCCAGGAGCAACCTCCGCTTCCGGGCCTGGATGTCGGCCAGGGCCTCGTAGGCGGCGCGGGACTCGGGCGTGGCGTGGTCCGGGGTGAACGCCGGGACTTCCCCGATGAACGTCAGCCCGACCTGCGCCCAGTACAGGGCGTTCGCCGCCCCGGCCTTCTGGTCGTCCGTCCCGGCCTCCACCACATCGAGCAGGTACTCGTTCACCCGGCGGGGGCCGAACGCCGTCATGCACGGCTCGACGAAGGACCGGTTGAAGCTCGGGTTTACCTCCGCGACCGCGGCGTTCAGCATGGGCGTGAACAGGGCCTCCCCGACGTCCCCGGCCCGGCGGGCGAGGTCCGCGACGAACCACTTCCGCTCTTCGTCCGTGAGAGCGCCGGTGAGCCACGCGGCATCCTCCGCTGTGGGCCGGAGCACCCTCCGCGCGAGTACGGCGGGCGGGTCGAACGGCCGCTCCGGGGTGCGCCCGGCGAGGCGGGCGGAACGGACCGTCGTGTACGTCGTGACCCACCCGTTCCAGTCGATGGGCTCGGCCATGTGCCCCCCCTCGACCCCGACTTGTGTTGACCAACCTCGATGAGACGCAGCGGCTTTACTTCTGGTTCCGGGGGTCGTCGGCCGGGTTGACGTAGACGACCGCCCACGGGCCGGTGCCGTGCAGCTGGAGGACGGTCTCCCCCTTCACGAACCCGAAGTGCTTCATCCCGGCCCCCGTCCGCCCGTAGGACCCCGCTGGCATCGCCTTCGCCTTCGTCTCGTCGAACGTGTCCCCCATCCCCAGGTAGAGCGTCCCGGAGAGCACGGTCACCCGCTCGTCCTTCGGGTGGGTGTGGGGCATTATCTTCATGCCGTCGGGGAGCTTGACCC
>DASPHQ010000358.1:0-4912 GCA_035629595.1 Urbifossiella sp.
GCCGCACGGCCACACCCCGCGCGGCCAGCCGGGCGAGCGTGTTCCCGAAGTCTAGCACGCCCGACCGCTTCCCCCCAGACGCATCGACCGCGAACACGTCGGCGTCGGCCACGCCGGCATCGACAAGTGTCGCCTCGACGAGCCGCGTCAGCACCGCCCCGGGACCGACCTCGACAAACGTCCGCACACCGGCCGCGGCCAACGCCTTCACTTCGTCCACGAATGCGACGGGTTTGGCGAGTTGGTTCGCCAGCAGGTCTTTCGCGGCGGCCGGGTCGGCGGGGTACGGCGCGGCGGTCGTGTTGGAGAACACCGGGGCCGTGCCCGGTGCGAGCTCCACGGATTCGAGCGCCTGCCGCAGCGGACCGGCGGCGTCGGCGACGAGCGGGCTGTGGAACGCGGCCGCGACCGGCAGCCGGACCGCCTTCATCCGTGCTGCCGCGAACGCGCCCGCGGCCCGCTCGATGTCGGCGGTGGCGCCGGACAGCACCGTCTGCGCCGGGGCGTTGAAGTTGGCGACGACGACGTTCAGCTTCTCGCGCCGGGCGACGGCCTCGATCTCGACCGCCGGCGCGAAGACGGCGAGCATGGCGCCCGGGTCGCCGTCGCGACTCTTCGCCATGAGTTCGCCGCGAAGCCGGGACAGTGCGAACAGGTCGGTGGACGTGAACCGCCCGGCGGCGGCGAGTGCGACGAGTTCGCCATAACTGTGACCGGCGAACGCCGCCGGCTTCAGGCCGAACCGCTCGTTCAGGACACACCACGCACCCCAGCTGACGGCGCCGATCGCCGGCTGGGCGGTGCGCGTGTCGCGGAGCGCGTCGTCGTCCGCCTTCGCTGCCGCGGCGTCGAAGCGCGACGGCGGATAGACGCGGTCGGAGAGCCGCACGCCGGCCACGGCGGGGACGGCGTCGTTCGCCGCGGTCAGGGAATCCAGCACTTCGGGGAACAGGCACGCCAGATCGCGGAGCATCCCGACGTGCTGCGTGCCCTGCCCGGGGAACAACACCGCGACCGCACCTGGGGCCGCCCCGCGGCCGTAGTGAACGCCCTCCGGCGTGTGCCAGCTCGCGGCGTTCGGCTCAGCCCGCAGCTTCGCCGCGGCAGCGTCCCGCAGTTTCGGCAGGTCGGTCCGGGAGCGGTCCGCCGCAAACGCGAGCCGGCACGGCGCGGCCGCGTCGAACGCAGCCCGACTGGCCTCTGCGGCGCGGGCGAAGTCGTCCCACGCGGTCGGCAACGCTTCCACCTTCGCGGCCAGTTCCGTCGGCGTTCCGGCGCCGAGAGCCAGCACTTCGACGTTGCCGTCCCAGTCGGGGGCGGCCTTCGCGGGGCGGTACTCTTCCAACACCGCGTGGAAGTTGCTGCCGCCGAACCCGAATGCCGACAGCCCCGCGCGTCGCGGGTGCTCGGCCCGCGGCAGCCACGGCCGGGCCGCGGTGTTGACGTAGAACGGCGAGTCGGCGGCGCGGAACGGCTCGACCGGCTGCTTCACCTTGAGCGTCGGCGGCAGCACCTTGTGGTACAGTGCCAGCGCCGCCTTCACCAGCGACGCCGCCCCCGCGGCCGCCTTCGTGTGGCCGATCTGCGACTTCACCGACCCCACCGCACACCACGGCCGCGGCTTCGACGTGTCCCCGCCGAACACCTCCACCAACGCCGTCGCCTCGACGGTGTCGCCGACCTTCGTGCCGGTGCCGTGCGCCTCGACCAGTTCGACCGTACCCGGGTCCACGTCCGCGATCGAATACGCCGTTCGCAGGCACCGCCGCTGCCCCTCGGCGCTCGGGGCGTAAATGGCGTTCCCCTTGCCGTCGCTGCTGGAGCCGATCCCCTTCAACACCGCGTACACGGTGTCGCCGTCGCGCTCGGCGTCGGCGAGCCGCTTCAGCACGACGACGCCCAGACCTTCACCCAAGATGGTGCCGTCGCCGTCGGCGTCGAACGGCTTCGCGTCCCCGGTCGGCGACAGCGCCGGGGTCTTGGAGAAGCACATGTACATGAAGATGTCGTTGAACGTGTCGATGCCGCCGGTCACCACCACGTCCGACCGCCCGGCCTGCAACTCCAGCGCGGCGAGGTGGACCGCGGACAGCGAGCTGGCGCACGCCGCGTCAACGACGCAGTTGGTGCCGCCGAGGTCGAGCTTGTTGGCGATGCGGCCGGCGACGACGTTCCCGAGCAGGCCGGGGAAACTGTTCTCCTGCCACGGCACGTAGCTCGCCGCGATCCGCGCCGCGGCGTCCTCGGCTGCGTCGTCCGGGACGCCGGCCTCCTTCATCGCCCGCTTCCACTTCGGGTGCCCGAGCCGGGCGCCGAGCGGAATCACCAGTTCCAGCGTGCCAGTGACGCCGAGGATGACCGACACCTTCTCCTGCCGCTTCGTGATCGAGCCGAGGCCGGCGTCGGTGAGCGCCTGCCGGGCCGCGACGAGGCCGAGGAGCTGGCTGGTGTCGGTCGCCTCCACGTCGCGCGGGGGTATGCCGAAGTCCATCGGCCGGAACGGCACGGCGTCGAGGAAGCCGCCGCGACGGGCGTACGTCATGTCCGGCGACTTCGGGTCGGCGTCGAAGTAGTCGTCGGGGTTCCAGTGCGACGCGGGAATCTCGGTGATCCCGTCCACGCCGTTCTTGACGTTCGCCCAGAAGAACCCCGGCCCGGCCGCCTTCGGAAACAGGCAGCCGATCCCGACGATCGCCAGGGGGGTGTTGCCGGTCGCGGTGCTCAACTCAGAGGTTCCTCGAAAGCCCGGGGACGGCCGTCCCCGAGCTTTAGTTCAGGCGAGATTCAAGCTCGGCGCGATCGACGGGGGCGAGGGCGAAGCACTCATCCGGGAAGTTAACACCCTGCTGCCGCAGCGCCTGCCGCCGCAGCACCACTCACGCCCCGACCAGCAGGTTGAGAGCGACGCCGACCACCGTGCGATTCGCGGGCGCTTCCAGCGGCGAGCCCTTCGCCCACTCGTTGAACGCCCCCATCGACGGGCCGCACCACACCTGGTAGTCGAGTTGCCGCGTCGGCTCGCCGGCGTTCGCCCACCGGCTCGATAGACCCAGATACCAACGGAACACCAGCGCCATCTTGTGCCGCGGGTCGGCGTCGGCCTTCGCCACCTGGCCCGGCTCGCGTCCCTCCCAGAAGGCGCGCGTCTCGTCCCAGCGCTGCTCGAATGACGCCTTCAGGTGCGTCTTTTCTACCAGGACGCGCTCCGCCGCCGGGATCGCCTCCCAGCTCGGGTACGCGCGGTACAGGTCGTACAGCTTCTGGGCACGCATCGGGAACATGGTGCCGCGCTTCAGCACTTGCAGCTTCACTCCCATCTCGAACATGTCGGCCGCGGGGGCCATCGTCACGTCGGCCTGACCGGCCTCGGCGAGCATCTTGCGCACGGCGTCCGAGCTGCCCGACTCGACGCACGCCTGGTTCACGCTCCCCGTCACCACGTAGGCCGCGCCCATCGCGAACGCCGCGGCGACCGACGACGGCGTGGCGATGCCGCCGGCCAGGCCGATCCGCGGCGGCGTGAAGTACTTGAACTGCGTCTGCAACCGGTCGCGCAGCGCCAGGATCGTCGGCAGCAGCGTGATCGCCGGGCGGTTGTCGGTGTGGCCGCCGCTGTCGGCCTCGACGGTCACGTCGTCCGCCACCGGGAAGCGCGCCGCGAGCTGGGCCTGCGTGGCGGTGGCGTGCCCGGCGGCGACCAGTTCCTTGAGGATGCGCTCCGGCGGCGGCGACAGGAACTTCGTCGCCACCTCCACCCGGCTCACTTTGCCGATGACGTGGTTGATCGGGTACGCCACGCCGCCGACGCCGCCCTTGAACCCGGCCACCCGGTAGCGCACGATCGCCGGCGTCAGGTCGAGGTAGGCGCTCGCCTCCACGAGCGGCACGCCGCGCTGCAGCAGCAACTCGGCCGTCGCCATCTCGTGCGCCGGCTCGCCGGGGCTGTGGATCAGGTTCACCGCATACGTCGCGCCGCCGACCGCGGCCTGAATCTCGTCGATCGCCTGGGCGATGCGCGGCAACGACTGCCCGGCGGCGCCATAACTGCCGAGCATCCCGGCCTTCGCCATCTCGATCACGATCCGTGCCGACGCGATGCCGTTGGCCATCGCCCCGGTCTTGTACGCGAAGCGGAGGGCGTGGTCGGCGCGGAACGTGGGGTCGCCGAGTTGCTCGGGCCGCAGCGGCGGCAGGTACGCCAGCACCGGCACGCCGTCCGCGGCGCCCAGTTGAACGCTTCCCCCGGCCGCGACCGCGGGGCCGTGGTTCGTCTCGACCACGACCACCGGCGAACCCAGATCGGCGACGGCGGCGCGGACGGCGGTTGGGTCGTCGGTCGGGGCGGAATCGCCGGCTGCCCACGAACCGAGGGGGGCGAACGGGCGGCTGGTCCCGGCCGGGTGCGTCATCGGGTGCGGCGGCTCTCGGGGGCGGATCGTGCGGTCAGGGTAAGGGTTACGGAAATCCCCGCGGCCCGAACAGGGGTGACGGCCGCCTCGCGAACCGCCGACCGTCCGACCAGAATTATTGTTTCCGCCGCCCCCCCACCGGGTCGCGGAAACATGTCACGCAGTCAGACTGACGCCCGCCATCCCGTTGCCCCGCTCGGCGTCCGTAGGATGGTGGTATGGACCGCGCTCGCCCTGAGGATCGACCGATGGACCTGCGTTCCCGCGTCGAACAGACACTCCGCGACGAGGTCGCCCCCGCCTTGTCCCTGGACGGCTCGCGGATCGAGGTCGTCGAAGTGACCGACGGCATCGCGTCGGTGCGGCTCGCGGGCGTGTGCGGCGGCTGCCCGGCGACGGTGTGGACGCTCCTCGGGTCGATCGAGGCCGAGCTGCGGGCGCGTGTGCCGGAGATCGAATTGGTCGAGGCGGTGGGCTGACCATGTTCGCCGGGTACAACACCA
>DASPHQ010000359.1:0-12430 GCA_035629595.1 Urbifossiella sp.
AGGTGCTGGAGGTGAACTTCTTCGCCCCGATCGAGCTGACGCGGCTGGCGCAGCCGCACCTGACGGCGAGCTACGAGCGCGGTCCGGCGGGGTGGCGGCCGGCGGTGGTGAACGTGGCGAGCATCTGCGGCCGCTGGGGCATCCCGTCGATGTCCGAGCACTGCGCCAGCAAGCACGCCTTCGTGGCGATGACGGAAGCCTTCCGCGGCGAGTTCGAGCGGTTCGGCATCGACGCGCTGCTGGTGCTGCCGGGGCTGGTCCGCAGCGACGACCTGAACCGCCACCTGCTGCGGAACGAGGGGAAGATTTACCTCGACTTCGAGGGGGCGCAGCCGTCGGACGAGGTGGCCGACGGGGTGCTGCGGAGTCTGGTGCGGAACCGGACGGAGGCGGCGGTCGGGTTCGTGTCGTGGTGGGTGTGGATGGGGAAGCGGCTGTTCCCGCGCGCGGTGCGGTTCGTGATGCAGCGGAAGGTGTGGCGGTTCGAGCGGCGGGAGCAGACGGCCTCCTGAGCCGGCCCCGTCAGGGGTCGGAGCGCAATCGCGCGTGGAGGCTCCGACCCCTGACGGGGCCGGCTCGGTGGGCGGTTCTGGTCCGACGGAGACGACGCCTGATGTGTGGAATCGCGGGGATGATCGACCTGGGCGGCAAGCGGACCGCCCCGCACGGCGCCGTCGCGGCGATGGCGCGGGCGCTCTACCACCGCGGCCCCGACGAGGACGGCTTCCTCAACGAACCCGGCCTCGAACTCGCCAACACCCGCCTCTCGATCGTCGGCCTCGCCGACGGCCGCCAGCCGATCAGCAACGAGGACGGCACCGTCTGGACCGTCTTCAACGGCGAGTTCTTCGACTACCCCGAGAAGCGTCAGGCGCTCGAAGCGAAGGGCCACCGCTTCCGCACCCACACCGACACCGAGATCATCCCGCACCTGTGGGAAGACCACCGGCACGGCCTCTTTGAACATCTCAAGGGGCAATTCGCCGTCTGCGTGTGGGACAAGCGGACGAACGAGGTGGTGCTCGGCCGCGACCGGTCGGGCATCTGCCCGCTGTTCTACGCCGTGCGCCGCCACGCCGACACCGACTGGCTCCTGTTCGCGTCCGAGGCGAAGGCACTGTTCGCGTCCGGGCTCGTCCAACCCAAAGCCGACTGGCGCGGGCTCAACCACGTCTTCACGTTCTTCGCGCTGCCCGGCCCGGTCACCGTCTTCGACGGCGTCACCATCCTCCAGCCCGGCCACTACCTCCACCTGAAGCTCGGCAGCACGACGCCCGCCGAGGCCGAGAAGCAGACGCACTACTGGCGTGTCAGCTACCCCGACCGCGGCCAGGAGGACTACGGCGCCGACGAGACGCGCGTCGTGGACGGCTTCGAGGAGGTGCTACTCGCCGCGGTCAAGCGCCGGCTGCGCGCCGACGTGCCGGTCGTGTCGTACCTCAGCGGCGGCGTCGATTCGTCGCTGGTGGTGGCGATGGCGAACAAGGCGCTCGGCCGGCCGATTCCGACGTTCACCATCTCGATCCAGGGCGATGGGATGAACGAGGAGTCGGAGGCGCTCCGCGTCGCCCGGCACCTCGGCTGCACGCCGGTCGTGGTGAAGTCCGGCCGCAACGACCTCCGCGCCCGCTACCCCGAGCTGATCGGCGCCGCGGAAATCCCCGTGGTCGATACGTCGTGCCTGGCGCTGCTACAGCTGGCACGCTCCGTCCACGAGAACGGCTACAAGGTGGCGCTGACCGGCGAGGGGGCCGACGAGTGGCTCGGCGGGTACTCGTGGTTCAAGATCAACAAGCTGATCGGCTTCCTCGACCGCACGCCGATCTTCCCCGTCGGCGGGGCGCTGCGGACGCTGTTCCTCAAGGCGACGGGGCAGCCGAACTTCCCGTTCGCCAACTACAAGAACACGCTGGCGAAGATCGGCGGCCCGAACGGCTGGCTCGACCTGTACGGCATGATGAGCCTGAACAAGCTCCGCTTCTTCACGCCCGAGCTGCGCGAGAAGGCGATGGCCGGGTCGCCGTGGGACGAGATCAACCTCCACCCCGACCTGAAGCGGTGGCACCCGTTCAACCGCCAGATGTACCTCGGCAGCCGGATCATGCTGCCGGGGCACCTGCTGTCGTCGAAGGGCGACCGCGTGGCGATGCACTCGTCGGTCGAGACGCGGTACGCCTTCCTCGACGAGGACGTGATCGGCTACATGAGTAAGCTCCACCCGCGCTGGAAGCTGCGCGGGGTGATGAAGGACAAGTTCGTGGAGCGGAAGGTGGCCGAGCGGTGGCTGCCGGCGGACGTGGCGTGGCGGCGGAAGATGATGTTCCGCGCCCCGATGGACAGCTGGAGCGCCGTGGACGGCGCCGGCGGCTGGATCGAGCAGGTGCTGTCGCCGGAGAGTTTGAAGAAGGCCGGCTACTTCGACGCGGCCGCGGTGGCCGCGGCGCGGGAGAAGCTGCCGCGGATGCGCCGCGGGCTGGCGCGCACCGGCCTGGAGATGGGCCTGACGGCCGTCACCGCGACGCAGGTGTGGCACCACCTGTACCTCGGCGGCGGGCTGTGTGATTTGCCGACCCGGGTGACGAACCCGGGTAGCCCGGGCCTCGCGGCCGCTGGCTGACCTCTGTCCTCTGTCCTCTGTCCTCCGCTATGTCCTACGCCCTCCTCACCCTCTGGCACGAGCGTCAACGGTACGTGTCCGGCGTGTTCGCCGTCACGTTCTCGGCGATGCTCATCGCGCTGCAGTGCGGGCTGCTCCTCGGGCTCTTTAAAATCACGTCGATCCCGATCGACCACGCCACCCCGTGGGACCGCGACCGCGTCATCTGGGTCGGCTCGACCGGCGCCCCGAGCGTGGACCTCGGCAAGCCGATCCCGGTCGGGTTCCTCACCCGCCTCGCCGGCCGCGAGGGGCTGTCGTCGCCGGAGCTGTACATCGCCAACTTCGGCAACTTCACCAAGCCGGTCGGCGGCACCGAGCTGTGCTTCCTCCTCGGCACCCGCCTCGACGACGAGGCGCTGGCCCCCGCCGACGTGCTCACCCCCGAGCTGCGGGCGGCCCTGTCCGAGCCGTTCACCATCGTAGTGGACCGGTCGGACATCGCCCGGCTGAAGCTCGACAGCCCCGAGGGGAAGCCGAAGATCAACGGCAAGGAGGTCCGCGTGGTCGGCGTGGTGACCGGGCTGCGGAGCCTGGCGGCGCCGTGGGTGTTCTGCTCCACGCACACCGCCCGCCAGCTGATGGGGCCGCTGCTGCCGGCGGACCACACGACGTACCTGCTGGCCCGGGCCGACACCCGCGAGCGCGCGAAGCAGATCGTGGCCGACCTCCGGGCCGCGTACTCCGAGGACATGTCCGCCTACGTCGCCGAGGACTTCTCCTACTCGAGCCGCGAGTACTGGCTGCTCCGCACGAAGGCCGGCGTGGCGATCGGGTACGCGGCGCTGCTCGGGCTGCTCGTCGGCGCCGTCATCACGGCCCAGACGCTCAAGACGGCCACGGAGGCGAGCGCCCGCGAGTTCGCCATCCTGCTGGCGCTCGGCATCCCGCGCTGGCGGATCTCGCTGATGGTGCTCCAGCAGTCGATGTGGGTGGCGGTGATCGGCATGGGGCTGGCCTACCCGGTCTGCCTGGGGCTGCGCCAGGTCGCCCTCATGGGCGGGGCCGACGTGGACCTGCGGTGGGAGGTGCTGTCCGGCACCGCCGCGCTGACGACGCTGATGTGTACCGGCGCCGGCCTGTGGGCGCTCCGCGGCGTGCGGCAGATCGAGCCGATGTCGCTGCTGCGGTAGTTGGTGCGGGCGAAGCCCACCCGCCGCGGCGGGTGGGCTTTCGAGCGTGAAGGGTGCCGAGGGAACCGAGAACGAACCCATGCCCGCCATTGCCACCACACCGACCCTGAAGGGCGTCCGCCTCACCCGCACCTACGGCGACGGGGCCAAGCGCCGCGCCGCGCTCCAGCACGTGTCGCTCGACCTGTTCCCCGGCCAGATTGCACTCCTGATGGGGCCGAGCGGCAGCGGCAAGTCCACCCTCCTCGCTGTCCTCTCGGGCCTGCTCGAACCGGACGAGGGGCAGGTGCTCGCGGACGACGGCGGCGAGATGCGCGACGTGTGGTCGATGACGCCGAAGCAGCGCGAGGCGTACCGGCTGCGCACCACCGGGTTTATCTTCCAGGGGTTCAACCTGTTCCCGGCGTTCACCGCCCGGCAGCAACTGGAGATTGTGTTGAACTGGGGCGGCTACGCCCGCGGCGGCGACGCCCGCCGGCAGGCCGACGACATGCTCGACCGCCTCGGCCTCTCCCCGAACAAGCACAAGAAGCCGGCGCAGCTGTCGGGCGGCGAGAAGCAGCGGGTGGCGATCGGCCGGGCGCTGGTGAAGAACCCGAGCTTCGTCTTCGCCGACGAGCCGACCAGCGCCCTGGACTGGGAGAACGGCCAGAAGGTGATGGAACTGTTGCGCGACGGCGCCCATGAGCGCGGGGCGAGCATCCTGGTCGTGAGCCACGACCACAGACTGTTGCCCTACGTGGACGTATATTACCATTTGGAAGACGGCCTTCTGGAAGAACGGCCGCTGACCCCGCCCGGGCACTGACGCCCGCCGGCACCCGCCCGACGCCCGAAGGGGAGGATTGTGCCATGACCCGACTTCGCATGATGCGCCCGCTGCTGCTCTCGGCCGCGGGGGTGGTCGTCGTCGGTAGCCTGCTCGGCGCCCGGCTGCTCGGTCCCGGCGGCGGCGGCGGCACCGACGCGTCCGGCAAGTCGCCGGCCCCGGCCGGGAAGGACACGATCGGCACCGTGGCGATCGGCACCGCCGACAGCGACCCGCCGCCGGCCCGGTACGGCCTACCGCCGGTGTTGCAGGCCGGGACGGTGGCCGAGGTGTTCGTGAAGCAGGGTGACGAGGTGAAGACCGGCGACAAGCTCTACCGGTTCGACGCCAGCACGCTCGAGGAGCAGCTGAGCGTGGCCAGGACCGCGGTCGAGATCGCCCGCCGAGAAGTGGCCAAGGCCAAGGGGGCGGCCGACGTCCACCGGGCCAACGTGGTCAGCGAGGAGCGGGCGGTGAAGGCCGCCGTGCGGTTCGCCAAGCTGGCGCACGAGACGTGGCAGGTCGGGGAGTGGAACAAGAAGGACTACTACAAGGGGCAGGGGATCGAGCCCGCGCGGTGGCCGGAACTGCTGAAGAACGACCCGGACCTGTTCAAGCTGTACGCGGAGCACAGCAAGGCCGAGGAGCAGCGCGACCTGGCGAAGGTCAAGCTGGACGAGCTGTCGGCGGCCCAGAAGACGCAGTTGGCCCTCGTCGTGGCGGTGGCCGAGGCCGAGGTGAAGCGGTACGAGGCGGTGGTGAAGCAGGCCCAGTCGGCCGTCGAGATGTGTACCGTGACCGCCCGCAAGGACGGCACCGTGGAGCGCGTGTCGGTGAGCCCCGGCGACGTGATGGGGATCAGCTCGGTGGCGCCGGCGCTGGTGCTGATCCCGTCCGGGCCGCGGGTGGTGCGGGCGCGCGTGGAGGCCGAGTTCGCCCACAAGGTCGGCCCGAACCAGGTCGGCCGGGTGGTGACGATCCAGGACTTCACCGACCCGAAGGTGACGTACCAGGGGCGCGTCCGCGGGCTCGGCGGCAGCTTCCTGCCGCGCCGCGCCAACGAGGGGGCGATCGTGCAGAACGAGACGCGCTCGCTGGAGGTGGTGGTGGAGGTGCTCGACGCCGCCCCGCCCGGCCGGCCGCCGCTGCGGGTCGGCCAAGAGGTGCGCGTCACCTTCGCCCCATGAATGGCGGGAATGACGAATGACCCACCAATGACCCACCAATGACGAAGGAAAACCCCGGCCTGTCTTCCTTCGTCATTGGTGGGTCATTGGTGGGTCATTCGTCATTCCCCGCGTCTGTGGCCCAATCGTATGTTCGTTGCCGTTCCGTGACCCGGGCGGCGAACAGCTCCTTCCCCCTCGCGTTCCGCCTCCTGCCGCCGGCGAAGCGGCGCGCGATGGACGCCCTGTACGCCTTCCTCCGCGTCTCCGACGACTTGGCCGACGACCCCGGGGCGGACGCCGCCGCGCTCCCCGCGTGGCGCGCGGCGCTGACCGCTGCACTCGCCGGCCGCTACACGCACGCCGTCCATCCGGCGCTGCATCACGCGGTCGAACGCTTCGCCATCCCGCCGCGCTTCCTGTTCGACGTGCTCGACGGCGTGGCGGCCGACGCGGGGCCGGTGCGGGTCGGCACGTTCGCGGAACTGTACCCGTACTGCTACCGGGTGGCGTCGGCGGTGGGGCTGGCGTGCGTCCGCGTGTGGGGGCTGCGGCCCGGCGCGACGTGGGAGGAAGCGGACGCGCCCGCCGAGGCCGCGGGGATCGCCTTCCAGCTGACGAACATCCTGCGCGACGTGGGCGAGGACGCCGCCCGCGGCCGCGTCTACCTCCCGGCCGACGAGTTGGCGGCGGCGGGCGTGGACCCGCGGACGTGGTCGTCGCGGGCGCCGGCGTTCGTGGCGATGATGCGGTTCCAGGCGGAGCGGGCGCGGGCGTACTACCGCGCGGCCGAGGGGCTGAACCGGTACCTCACGGCCGACGGGCGGGCGATTTACGGGCTGATGTGCGCGACGTACCGCGGCCTGCTGGACGAGATCGAGCGGCGCGGGTTCGACGTGTTCGCCGGCCGGGTGCGGTTGCCGCGGTGGCGGAAGGCGGCGGCGCTGCTGGCGGCGTGGCCGGTGCGCTGGGGGTGGTGGTGAGCGGCGCGCTTCACGGCGCCGCGGTGCGCGCCGCCTCGGCGAGCGCCGCCGCCGCCCGGCGCAGATCGCCGGCTCGTACCGTGCTCGCCGCTGCCCGCAGCGCCCGGCCGGGTCCGGCGTCCGCGCCGCCGGTCGTCTCGCCGCGCACGTCCTGGGTCAGCCGCGCCAGCGCCGCCACAGCTTCGCCCCGGTGTCGGTGCGAACCGACGGAATCCGCCGCGTCCGTTCGTTCGGCCGCGGCGGCGAGCGAACGCGCGGACCGGCGGGCGAGCTCGGCCGCGGCGCGGACGGCGGCCGGCTGGTCGGCCGATGTCACCGCCGCCGCGAGCGCTTCGGCGTCGGCGACCAGCTCCCGCGCCCGCGCCGCCTGCCGGGCCGCCGCCGCCCGCGTGTCCCCGGCCAGCGCCCGCACCTCGGCCAGCAGCGCGGCCTCAACGCCCGGCGCCGCGGCCAGCGCCGTGACGGCGGTGCGGGCGTCGCCGGCGCGCAACCGGTCGGCCGCCGGCCGCGCCCCGGGCACCTCCCGCAACCGCCGCTCCAGGTCGTCGAACGCCTTCGCGCCTGACGGTTTCAACCGGTCCTCGACCAGCTTGTCGGCACCCTTCGCCCGGTCGCGCACGGCCCGCTGCTCCGCCGCCAGGCCGCTCAACACCGCCGCCAGCCGCGGCGACGGCAGGTAACTCGCGGCGGGGTCGGGTTCGACCGGCGGCGCAGGCGGAAGCCCGTCCGCGACGCCGGCCGCGGCGACCGCCAGCTCCGCCAGCATCTCCGCGAGCTGCGCCTGACCGGCGGCGTCGCGGTCGGGCTCGGCCTGGCCGGCGAGGCGGGTGTAGGCGTCGAGCGCCCGCCGCTTCGGCACCTGGCCCGCCGCCCCGACGCGGACGTGCCCCAACTCCTCCGCCTCGCGGCCGAGTTGCCGCTGCTCCTCGGCCGACGCGGGCGGGTTGCGCGGCTGACCCGCCCGCGCCTTCGCTGTCGCCGCGGCGCGCGCCCGTGCGGCGGCGAGAGTCTGGAGTCGTTTCGCGTCCGACGTCCGCCCCGCCAGTCTGTCGGCCAGCGCCACCAGCGCGTCGGCGGCGCGGCGGGCGTCCTTCCCCTTCGCGGCCTCATTGGCGTCGTTCAGCAGCGCCGCCGCCTCGGGCGCCGTCAGCCTCGTCAGCCGGTCCACGACCAGCTTCTGCGCCGCGGCGTCCGGCCGGGTCACCAACTCGGCCTGAAGGCGGGCCAGTTCGTCCGCCACCGCGTCGGCCGGGGGCTGGCCGTTGAGCGCGTCGCGCAGGCGGTCCAGCGCCCGCCGCGCGGCGGGGAGCGACGCGGCGGCGTCGAGCGGCAGGCCGGCGCGGAGGTCGGCCGCGGCGGCGCGCAGCGCCGCGACGGCGGTGTGCCGGCGGGCCTCGAAGCCGGGGAGGTCGAGCGTCGCGAGGCGGGCGGCGAGCGGCTCGTAACGCTCCAGCGCCGGGCCGACCCGCGACGCGAACCCCCGCCGGACCGTTTCGTCGGGCACCTGTCGGCCATAACTTTTGAGCACCGTCTCGACCGCGGCGGCGGCGTCGTCGTGGTCGGTGCGGTGGCGGTCGAAGTCGGGGCGGGAGCGGGTCAGCCGGTCGGCCGCGGTGGGGGTGGCGTCGGCGAGGCGGGCCAGCGCCGCGGCCGCCAGCCGCATCGGCTGCGCGGCCGCCGCCGGGTCGGCGTCGAGGCGGGCGGCGGCGGTGGCGAGGTGAACCCGCGCCTCGTCGCGGTCCGCGGCCAGCACCGGGTCGGCCGGGAGGTTGAGCCGGCCGGCGGCGGCGTGCAGCGCCCGCTGCTCGGCGCGGACGGCGGCCTTCGCCGCGTCCGGCAGCGCGGCGAACCCGGCTGCCCGGCCGCGCAGGTCGTCCTGCCACATGCCGAGCCAGCGGGCGACAGCCTTCCCGTCGGCCGGGTCGAACGGGGGGCGGAAACCCTCGGCGGCGCGGTCGAGTGCCTGGGCCAGTTTCTCCAGCTCGGTGAGCGCCGCGGCGCCGCGGCCCCCGGCCAGGTGTTCGCCGGCGGCCCGGAACGCGGCCGGGTCGGGGAGCGTCACGCGGCCCAGCCGGGCGGCGGTGCCGAGCGTCTCGATCGCCGCGGCGGCGCGGTCGGCCACCGACGCCTGCGCCGCGGCGAGTTCGGCCCCGACGGCGGTTCGCACGTCGGCGGCGAGGCGGTCGGCGACGGCGTCGAGGTCGCGGGCGGCGGCGGCCAGCACCTCGGCGCGGAGGGCCAGGTCGCGCCGCTCCGCGCCCGCCGCCCCGGCGACGGCATCGCGCAGCCGGGGGCTTCCGCCCAGAATCGTGTTGAAGCGGGCGGCGAGGCGGGTGCGTTCCGCGGCCACGTCGGCACCCGTCGCGGCGCGGTCGGCGAGGGCGGTGTACTCGGCGGCGAGGGCGGCGAGGCGGTCGGCGTCCAGCCGCGCATGGGCGGCGCGGTCGATCGCTTCGCACAGCTCGTCGGCCCGGCGCTCGGCCTGTTGGAGCCGCGTCAGCGCCCCGTCGAGTGCGGCGCGGCGGTCGGCGGGGTCGTCGGTCGCGGCGCGGCGGAGAAAGTCGTCCGCGTCGCTGACGGTTCCGTCGGCCAGCGTACGGATCGATTCGGCGAACGGCCGCACGACCGCGAAGCGGGTGGCGTCCCGCGCCGCGTCGCGGACGGCGGCGCCGGCCTCGCCCGCCTTCGCGCGGGCGGTTGCTAGCCGGGCGGCGACATCGACGGGCAGCGCCCCCTTCGCCCCGGGGCCGGTCGTGAGCGGCGTTAGCGCGTCGATCGCCTCGCGGGCGCGGGCCTTCCCGACAATCAGCTGCGCGGCCAGCGCGCCGGCCGGGCCGCGGATCTCCTGCTCGTCCGGCGGCGGGGCGGCCGGCGCCACCCGCCACTCGGCCCAGCCGTCGGCCGGGTACGTCGCGCTGTTGGGTCGGGCGTCGGCGGCGCGGAGGCGGACGCGGAACACGCCGCCGAGCGCCGCCGGGTCGAGCGTGAGCCGGCCTTCCGCGGTCGGGGTGCCGGCGCCGGTCAGCGGGAACTGTAGCCGCGTGACCGTGGCGAACCCCGGCCCACCCGCCACCTCCACCTCCGCCCCCGTCACGCCCACGTCGTCGGTGACGGTGATGCTCACGACGACGCGCTGGCCGGGGAGGACGGCGCGGGGGCCGGCGTGGAAGCCGGCGAGTTCCGCGAAGCGCGGCGCCTCGTCGGGCCGCGCCCGCACGCGGACGGGCCGTTCGGTCCGCAACTTCCGCACGCCGGTCTCGTTCGCCAGGACGAGTCGGAGGACGCCGGGCTCGCGCACCGGCAGCGCCGCCGTGCCGCCGAGGGCGTCGGCGTCGAGCGCCACGGCGAGCGTTTCGGGGAGGCCGGACGGGGCGTCGGGCCGCCACTCCAGCGCCGCGGTCGCGGCCGGGCGGGTGAAGCGGAGGCGGACCACGGCGGTGCTGCCGACCAGCGCGTCGAGGTCGGCGAAGCCGGGAACGGTGCGCGGCTTCACGGTCGCGGCGGCGTAGGCGGGCGGGCTCAGTTCGACCGCCGTGCCGGGCGCGAGTTCGACGGGGTCGGCGACGCGGACGGTGAACCACTCGCTCGCGGCTTGGCCGGCCACCACGCGGTACTCGAAGTCGGCGGCCGGCGGCGGCAGCACGGTCACGGCGGCGCCGGTGGTGGGGTCGGGCGTCATCTGGCGGCGCGTCTCGGGCTCGCCGGGGCCGGGGCGCGTCTCCAACACGACGACGGAAGGGAGCGGCACGTCGGCGGCGGTCGGGTCGAGGTACGCGGACAGGGTGACGGCGTCGCCGCGGCGGACGACGGCGTCGCCGGCCGGGACGACGACGCGGAACGGCACGACGGCGGCGGGGCGGAACCAGCCGGCGGAGCGGCGGGCGAGTTCGGCGCCGCCGGCGAACAGCCCGACCGCGAGGAGGAGGCCGAGCCCGACGCCGGTGCGGCGGGCGGCTTCCGGCGGCGCGGGCATGGGGGCTCCGGGAAGTCGCCGGGGGCGGACGTGGTGCCTAAACTATAGCCGCGGCCGGGCGTTCGGGGCAAGCGCCCGCGGCCGGCCCGCCCCCGTGGACGCGCCCCGCATGGTCTCGCCCGAACGCCACGCCGCACTTCAACAGGGCTGGGCCAGGCTCCTCGACGGCTACCGCGTGTCCGCGGCCGCCGCGTACCCGGTGTTCGACGTGCTGGTCGCGGCGTACTCCGCGCCGGAGCGGCACTACCACAATTTGGAACACCTCGCCGAGATGTTCCGCGTCGCGGCCCGGCTCACGGCCATCACTGACGACCCGGCGGCGGTGCAGCTGGCGGTGTGGTTCCACGACGCCGTGTACGACCCGCGCGCCGCCGACAACGAGGAGCGCAGCGCCGAGCTGGCCGACCTGCTGCTCGGCCCGCTGGGCGTGCCGCGGGCGGAACTCGACCACGTGGGCCGGCTGATACGCGCGACCGCGCACCTGACGGACGACCGCCCGCCCACCGACCGCGAGACGATGATCCTTCTCGATGCCGATCTGGCGATTCTGGGGGCGGCACCGGAGCGGTACAGCCGGTACGCGGGGGCGATTCGCGCGGAGTACGCGTGGGTGCCGGACGCGGAGTACCGGGCCGGTCGGGCGGCGGTACTCGACCGCTTCCTGGCGCGGCCGCGGCTGTTCTGGACGGAGCTGGCGTTCCAGGAGGGCGAGGCGCAGGCGCGGGCGAACCTGACGGCCGAGCGCGCGAGGTTGGTCGGCGGCTGAACCCGTGCCCCGAATCCGGCAACCGGAGGGCGACCGGATGATCTTCGTGTGGCGGGGGTGGGGGCCGATGGCCCTGGCGGTGGCGGCGATCGCGGTCGCCAGTTGCGGCGGGCTGATCGAGTTCCACCCGCTCGCCGCCAACGCCGCGTTCGGGGTTTCGTTGCTCTGCGGCGGGCTGGTTTGCCTCCGCTACGGCCGCCGCTGGAACCGGGGGACCGGGTACCACACCCTGTACTGGCTCCCCCTGGAGGTTTGGGGCTGGGTGTACATCGTGCTCGGCGGGCTCTTCGGCCTGCTGGGGGCCGTTGCGCTCGTCATGAAGGCCGTTGGGCGTTGACCGCGGTCGTACCGACTCGCCGTGACACGGCCCGACCTCCGAAACACCCGCCCCGGGAGTCCGTCGATGTTCGTGCCGGTCGCCTGCCTGCGGTGCGGGAAGCTGTTCCAGGTGCCGCCGGCGGACGCCGGCACCGACGTCACCTGCCCGTGGTGCCGCGAACCCACCCCCGCCCTCCCCGTCGCCACGAACTCACCCCCCGCGCCGCCCGTGCCGACCGCACCAGAACCGCTTTCGCTCGACGACGCCGAGGTGGTGGTTCGCCCGAGCCCGGTGCGCCGGCGGTGGTTCACGCAACCCGGCGCTGCCGCCCCGCCCGCGCCCTGGCGGCGGGTGTCGCTCAAGCAAGCCGCGCTCGCCGCCGTCGGCATGGTCGTCGTCGCCGCGGTCACGGTCGCGGTCCTCGGCTTCCGCTCGGGGCGCGGCGGCACCACGGGGTGGATCGAGTTCACCGCCCCGGACGACTCCTTCACCGGCAGCTTCCCCACCACCCCGACAGCGACGGCGGTGCCGCCGAACCCGCAGTCGGCGCTCACGCAGGGCGGCGAGGAGTACGCCGCGGCCGGGTGGTACAGCGGCGTCCGCGCGTGGGTGGCGTGGCAGGACCT
>DASPHQ010000360.1:0-14159 GCA_035629595.1 Urbifossiella sp.
TCCGTGACGAATCCGGTGGTCGTCGTGGCCGCGGTGGGGCAGGAACTCCCGCCGCTTCCCGACGGTGTGGAAGTTGTCCGCGACGAGGCCGAGGGGAACGGGCCGTTGCAAGGACTCGCCGCGGGGCTGGCGACGCTCGCCGGCCGGGCCGATGCCGCCATCCTGACCGGCTGCGACACCCCGTTATTAACTCCTGCGTTCCTTCGCCGACTGATCGAACTCCGGGGCTCGGCAGCCGCGTGCGTGCCGGTGGTGGAGGACGTTCCGCGACCGCTTCCCGGTGTGTATGCTGTCGGCGTGGTGGAGGAGGTTCAGGCTCTGCTCGCGGCCGGCCAACTTCGGCTCGGCGGCCTCCTCGACCGCGTACCGACGCGACTCGTCAGACCGGCCGCGTTCGCGGACGTGGACCCGGCGCTCGACGCGCTTCGCAACGTGAACACGCCCGCCGACTACGCCCGGCTCCTGGCCGGGTTCGAGACGCAGCCCGACCGGGGACCGACATGAGCAACCCGACAGACGACGCACCCGCGCCCGATCCGCAGCCGCCGCGTCAGTTCCCGGTGCTGCCGTTCGTCGTGTCGCGCGGCGGGCCGGCGTACGCGCTCGGCGTCGCCGCCTTCGGCGGGCTCTTGGCGGCCCTCGTCTTCGGCGTCGTCGTGGCGTTCGTGCGGTCGATGTTCTGGATCGTGATGGTGTTCCCGCTCCTGCACGGGGTGCTGGTCGGGGCGGGGGTGGGGCTACCGGCGAGGTTGACGAAGTGCCGCTACCAGATGGGACTGGCGCTCGTCGGGGCTCTGTGCGGCGTGCTGTCCTATGTCGTGGTCCATTACGTTTTCTTCCTGGCGTTCGTGGGCGCCGGCAACGGCCCGCCGATCGGCTTCTGGGAGTACATGGACCTTAAGGCGACCGAGGGCGTTCGCTTCGGCAAGGCCGGCGCCGGCGGGGCCGGCAACGGCATCGGCTACACCGGCTCGATCATTTATTGGGTGTTCGAGGCGATCATCACCGCCGCGGGGGCCGCCGCGCTCGCGTCCGTGTGCGTCGGCTCGCCGTTCTGCGAGGGGTGCAACCGCTGGAAGCAGAAACGCCAGCTCGGCCCTTACCGCGTCGAACCCGGGTACAGCGTCCCGGCCGTCGCCTCCGGGTTGCCGACCGGCCTCCTCGTTCCCGCCGACGGCAAGAAGTCTGTCGTTGTCGCGCTGTACGTCTGCCCCGCGTGTGGCGACCAGGGCACGCTCGACGTGAAGCTGACCGGCACCCACCAGGACGGCAGGAAGATGCTGACCTGGAACGGCTTCGTCACCTACCCGGGCGAAGCGCTACAAACCTTCGACGAGGTCGAACGGGCCTGCCGCGAGCTGGGCCTGGGCGGGAAGAAGAAGTAGCCCGCGGCCCCGCTACAATCACCGGGTTGCCTCCGACCCCGACGCCGAGCCGCGATGCACCCGCACAAGCCGCACTACGACCGCCACGCCGGCACCGACGCCAACAAGCAGTTCCTCCACCGCATCAGCCGGCAAAAGATCGACCCGCCCGCCGTCGCGGCCGGGGCCGACGCCGCCGACCTCATCGACGCCGCGTTCCTGTCGTACAACGGCGGCCGGCTCCGCGAGGGGTGCCAGCTCTACGCCCGCAAGATGCTCGCGGCGAACGGCACCGTCGGCCTCGCCCTCAGCGGCGCCCTCACGCCCGCCGGGCTCGGCATGAGCTGCCTGGTGCCGCTGGTCGAGGCCGGGTTCATCGACTGGATCGTCAGCACCGGGGCGAACCTGTACCACGACACGCACTACGCCCTCGGCATGGACCTGTTCCAGGCCGGCCCGAACCTCCCCGACCTGGAGCTGCGCGAGAACCAGGTCATCCGCATCTACGACATCATCTTCGACTACCAGAACCTCCTCGGCACCGACGCCTTCTTCCGCACGCTGTGTCGCGGCGACGCCTTCCAGCAGACGTTCGGCACGGCCGAGTTCCACTACCTCGTCGGCAAGTACCTCGCCGAGCGCGAGGACCAGACCGGCCGCCGCGGCAAGAGCCTCCTGGCCGCGTGCTACCGGGCCGGCGTGCCGGCGTTCACCAGCTCCCCCGGCGACAGTTCCATCGGCATGAACCTCGCCGCGCTGTCGCTGGAGGGGTCGGCGCTTCGGATCGACCCACTCCGCGACGTGAACCAGTCGGCGGCGCTGGTGTGGGACGCGAAGGTGAGCGGCGGCACCAGTTCCGTGCTGATCCTCGGCGGCGGCAGTCCGAAGAACTTCATGCTGCAAACGGAGCCGCAGATTCAGGAGGTGCTGGGCCTGGCCGAGGCCGGGCACGACTACTTCCTCCAGTTCACCGACGCCCGCCCGGACACCGGCGGCCTGAGCGGCGCGACGCCGAGCGAGGCGATGACGTGGGGCAAGGTGGACCCCGACAAGCTCCCCGACTCGGTGACGTGCTACGTCGATTCGACGATCGCCCTGCCGCTGCTGACGGCGTACTCGCTGAGCCGCGTCGAGAAGCGCCCCCTGAAGCGGCTGATGGACAAGCTGCCGGCGCTGATGACCGGCCTGGAAGCGGGCTACGCCGAGACGCGGGCGAAGCGCGACGTGTAACGTCATCCCCCTTTCCCCGGAGCCTTCCATGCTGTCCGCGCCTCTCCTGCTCGCCGCACTGCTGCCGGGTCAGCCGCCGCCGGTCGTCCCCCTGTGGGAGGGGAAGGCGCCGCACGCCGTCGGCGACAGCGCGGCCGACAAGCCGCACGTCACCGTGTACCGCCCCGCGGCCGGCAAGGCGAACGGCACCGCGGTCGTGATCTGCCCCGGCGGCGGCTACGGCTTCCTGGCCGACGACCACGAGGGGAAGCAGGTAGCCGAGTTCATGAACGGCCTCGGCGTCACGGCGTTCGTCCTCAAGTACCGCATCGTCACGAAGGACCGCCCCGGCCCGCTGCACCCGGCCCCGCTGGAGGACGCCCAGCGCGCCATCCGGCTCGTCCGCGCCAAGGCCGCCGAGTACGGCGTGAACCCGTCGCGCGTCGGCATCATGGGCTTCTCCGCCGGCGGGCACCTCGCCAGCTCCGCGGCCACGCACTTCGAGAACGGAGGCCTGAAGAACGACGACCCGGTCGAGACGCAGCCGTGCCGCCCCGACTTCGCCATCCTCGCGTACCCGGTCGTGTCGATGGAGAAAGGCGTGACCCACGGCGGCAGCCGCAACAACCTCCTGGGTGCGAACCCGGACGCCAAGCTCGTCGAGCACATGAGCAACGACAAGCAGGTGACCAAGGACACGCCGCCGACGTTTATCTTCCACACGAGCGCGGACACGTCGGTGCTGCCGGAGAACGCGGTTCGCTTCTACCTGGCGTGCAAGGCGACGGGGGTGCCGTGCGAGCTCCACATCTACGAGAAGGGGCGGCACGGCGTCGGCCTCGGCCGCGACCCGAAGTGGACCGGCGGCGAGCCGTCGGTGGCGACGTGGCCGGACCGGCTCGCCGACTGGATGCGCTCGCGCGGGCTCCTCGCCGCGGCGGCGAAATGACCAATTCCCACTGACCCACCAATGACCAAGGAAAACACAGGCTTCTTCCTTGGTCATTGGTGGGTCAGTGGGAATTGGTCATTCCCGGGGAGTGTTCTATCTTCCGGGTGTGATGCCCTCCGACGCCATGATTCGCCTGGCCGGTCTGCGCGTGCTCTACGGCTCGTTCGCGGCCGTTGACGGGCTCGACCTCGACATCCGTCGCGGCGAGCTGTTCGGCCTCCTCGGCCCGAACGGCGCCGGCAAGTCCACCACCATCCGCGTCCTCATCGGCCAGCGCCGGCCGTCCGCCGGCGGCGTCACCGTCGGCGGGTTCGACGTGGTCCGCGAGTGGGCAAAGGTGAAGCCCATCTTCGGCTACGTCCCCGACCGCGAGAACCACTTCGAGGAGTTCACCGGCCGGCGGAACCTGGAATTCTTCGGCCGGCTGTACGGCGTGCCGCGCCGCCGCGCCCTCGACTGTCTGAACATGGTCGAGCTCGGCGAGGTCGCCGACCTGCCGGTCCGCGGCTACTCGCTCGGGATGCGCAAGAAGTTGCTGCTGGCGCGGGCACTGCTCCACGAGCCGAAGGTACTGTACCTCGACGAGCCGACGGCGAACCTCGACATCCACTCGGCCGAGGTCGTTCACCGCATCCTGCGCGATCGGGTGAAGCACGGCGCGACGATCGTGCTGACCACGCACGACATGGACGAGGTGGAGAAGATTTGCGACCGCGTCGGCATCGTCTGCCGTGGCAAGCTGGTAGCACTCGATTCACCGCTGGCGCTGAAGCAGGCGCACACCGAGCGCAAGGTGGACGTGACGCGCCCCGACGGCGAGCGCGTCGTCTTCGACCTGGACGACGACGGGAGCCGTCGCGGGCTGGCCGACCTCGTGACCGCCGGGGGCGTCGCCACCCTGCGGACGCGCGAGTTCGACTTCCACGCGACGTTCCTGAAGCTGACCGGGCAGGCGTTCGAGTAGCGGTCAGCCGTTGCCGGCGGTCGCCCGGTAGTGGCCTTCGACCTTCGTGCCGTCGGCCTTGGTGTAACCCCCGACCCACACCTGCTGCCGCGACCCGGGCGGGGGGGCGGGCTTGCTGTCGGACCCGGAGTACTTGTTCGACCGCGGGCGGCTGTGGCCGGGCCGCGACACGCTGGCCCGCTCCTGCTTCCAGGCCCGACCCTTGCTCGTCGCCATGATGTGTCTCCGGTTCGGGCGAGCGGTTCGGTTCGCGATGTCCCGACGCTGCAACCGCTGTGCCGGAGTTCGTTGATGCGTCTGTACGTGCTCCACGCACTCGTCACGAAAGAAGCCCAGCGGCACGTCGCCAACCGCGGCGGCATTGTGCTGGCGGTCCTCCTCGTCGCCGCGGCCGTGCTGTTGTCCGTGTTCGCCCCCGAGGAGGCGGCCGGCGGCACCGGCATGGTCGGCGGGGTCCACCACTGCTTCGTCGAGTACGACCGGGCCACGCCGCTCGTGAAGCACCTCCAGGAGAACAAGCCGAAGGACCTGAAGGTGCAGTTCCGCGCACTGGCGAACGCCGACGCCATCAACACCGTCATCGTCTACCAGCCGGGCACGGGCGCGATCCAGCTGCGGCAGGACACGCTCGCGCCGGACCGCCGCCCGGCGGTGAAGGTGGACGTATGGCACCCCGACGGCGACCCGCTGGCGCTCGCACCGTACGAGGCGTGGTTCTGGAAGGAGACGCGCCGCTACTTCGCGGCCGAGGCCCGCAAGACGCTGCCGACCGCGGACATCCCCGCCGACCCCGACTTCGCCGCCGGCGGGACGTGGCTCGTCACCGAAGCGCACGCCCGCTTGCAAGATCGCGTCGAGGCCGCCCGCGGCACGAACGAGGTACGGCCGATCGTGCCCGACCTGGTCATCGACCGCAAGGGGCTCGGCGGCAAGGTGCTCGACTTCCGCGCCGCCATCGCCACCGGCATGGTGGTGTTCGCCCTGTACTTCGCCTGCGTCTACCTCCTGCCGACGCTCAACTGCGAGGAGCGCGAGCGCGGCGTGCTGCTGGCGCAGGCGCTGTCGCCGGCGTCGCCCGCCGAGATCGTCGCGGCGAAGTTCTTGTTCTACCCCACGGCGGGGATCGCCCTCGCCGCGATCATCGCCGGCGTGTACCACCCGGCGATCCTCAAGAGCCTGTTCTTCTGGCTGTCGCTCCTGGCCGTGGCAGGTGGGTTCCTCGGCATCGGCATGACCATCGCCACCCTGTCGAAGACGCAGCGGGCGGCGTTCCTCGGCGGCATGTGCTACCTGCTGTCGGTGTCGATGGTGTTGCTCATCTGCTCGACCAACGGCATCCCGTTCCTGCCGTACCTGGCGGTCGAGTACCACGGCCCGCGCATCCTCCACGCGGCGCTGGCCGGAGAGGTTCACACCGGCCACTGGGGCCACCTCGGCGGGGCAGTCGCGCTGGCGGTCGTGTGGCTGACCGCGGCCGGTTGGCTGTTCCGCCGCCGGGGCTGGCAGTAGGCGGCGTTACAGCGGCTGTGACGGTCGTAACGCCGGCTCATCCGGTACGACCGCACCATTTCCCGCACTTTCCCTTTGACGCCCATTTTGCCCAGAACTACTATCCTGACCGCGGGGGCGGTCGCCGCGCACGCGCGGGTCCGCCCGGGAAACAGGGCACGAGGAGGACAACGGGATGTACAGCATCGTTCTGATGGCGGCCACGACCGCCGGGCCGGCGACGCCGGCCGCGGACCACACGCCGGTGGTGGTCGCCGCGCCGGTCGCGGCCGGCTGCTGCGGGGGCTCGGTGGCGGTCGGCTGCACCGGGAGCTACGCGTTGGGCTGCTGGGGCTCGTGCTACGGCAGCCACTCGGCCGGCTGCGGCGGCGGCCGCGGCGGGCTGTTCCACCGCCACCACCGGGCGAGCGCCGGGTGCTGCGGCGGCGGGGTCAGCTACGGGTGCGGCGGGTACGCCTGCTTCGGCTCGGCCGCCTACGCCGCGTGGGGCGGCTGCCACGGCACCGTCACCTACGGGTCGTACAGCAGCGGTTGCTGGGGCACGGTGTACGGCGGCGGCTACGGCTGCTGGGGTTCGAGCTACGGCAGCGGCGGCTACGCCCCGCCGGCCGTGGTGATCCCGGTCGAGACCGCCCCGGCGGCGCCCAAGACTGGCGACACCCCGAAGACCGGCGACACCCCGAAGACGAACCCGCTCCCCAAGAGCGGCGCGGGGAACGACGGGGCCAGCCTCCGGTTCGAACTCCCGCCGACCGCGGCACTGTTCGTGGACGGCCGCCGCGTCGCCGGCGAGGGGGCCGACCGCGCCTTCTACACCCCGCCGCTCCAGGCCGGCCAGCGCTACTTCTACGACGTGCGGGCCGAACTGGTCGTCAATGGCCAGACGGTGACGGAGGAGAAGCGAGTGATCGTGACCGCCGGGGCGAACCTGGTGGAGACGTTCCCGCGACTGCTCGCCGTCGCAACCGACCCGGCGACCGTCGCCGGGCGCTGAGTCGACATCGCGACACGTCCACGAAAGCCCGGGGACAGCCGTCCCCGGGCTTTGCCCGTTTTGCGGCTCCGCTTCACTTCGCCGCGCCCGGTCTGGTACGATTGGGGGAGAGGGATCGCGACCCCCACAACCCAGGCGGACCCCGTGGGACAGAAGATCGAACAGGACCTCCAGCGCTTCCGCAAGCTGGTACGCGGCAAGGTGAAGAGCAACCTGTCGAAGTACATCAGCCGCGGCGAGATGATCGGCAAGAAGGGGAACGACCTGGTGTCGATCCCCATTCCGTCGATCAACCTGCCGCAGTTCCGGTACGGACAGAAGGGGTCCGGCGGCGTCGGCGTCGGCGAAGGACAGCCGGGCCAGCCGCTCACCCGCCCGCAGGACGGCGAGGGCGACCCGCAGGCCGGCGACTCCCCGGGCGGTCACATCCTCGAAGTCGATCTGACGATGGAGGAGCTGGCCGAGATTCTCGGCGAGGAGCTGGCCCTGCCGCGGATCGAGCCGCGCGGCAAGAAGAATGTCGTGACGCAGAAGGACAAGTACACGAGCATCCGCAGCGTCGGCCCGGAGAGCCTGCGGCACTTCAAGCGCACGTACAAGCGAGCCCTGAAGCGGCAGATTTCGGCGGGGAGCTACAACCCCGACAACCCGATGGTGGTGCCGGTGCGGGAGGACAAGCAGTACCGCAGCTGGAAGGAGACGCCGCGGCCGGACGCGGTGGCCTGCGTGGTGTACATGATGGACGTGTCCGGGAGCATGACCGACGAGCAGAAGGAGATCGTGCGGATCGAGTCGTTCTGGATCGACACCTGGATCAAGAAGCACTACACGGGCGTCGAGACCGTTTACATCATCCACGACGCGGTGGCGGCGGAGGTGGACGAGCACACGTTCTACCACACGCGCGAGAGCGGCGGGACGAAGATCAGCTCGGCCTACGAGCTGTGCAACAAGATCGTGGACGCCCGCTACCCCACGAGCGACTGGAACGTGTACGCGTTCCACTTCTCGGACGGCGACAACTGGGGGGACGACGTGCCGAAGTGCCTGGCGCTGCTGACGGACCAGCTGCTGCCGAAGCTGAACCTGTTCGGGTACGGGCAGGTGGAGTCGCCCTACGGCAGCGGCGAGTTCTACGAGCACGTCCACGAGTTGGTGGACGACCACGAGAACGTGGTGGTGAGCCGCGTACCCGACCGCGACGCCATCCTCGGCAGCATCAAGGAATTCCTGAAGACAGGCCGCTGACCGATGGCCAGTACCACCGGGAAGGGTGCCGACTGGCCTGCGCCCGCTTGGGGCAGGTTGATGGCATTCGCCCTGGTCAGCCGCCTCCTGGTTCTATTCGCAGGGGTGTGGCTCGCGCCGCGTGACGCCGGCCCACACTGGACCGCGGACCAACTCGCCTTTCGTGCCGAAGTCCTGGCCGGGCCGGCGGCGTGGCTCGAACCGTGGGTTCGCTTCGATGCAGGCTACTACCTCGCCGTCGCCCGTGAGGGCTATCACGCGCCCACGGACGGGGGAGGGCCGAACGCCGGCTTCCTCCCACTGCTGCCCGCACTCATTGCGCTGGCCACTGCCGTCGGGGTGAACCCGGTCCTAGCCGGTGTAGTCATCCCCAACTTCGCGTTCGTCGCCGGGCTGGCCTGTGCCGGGCGGGCGGCGCTGATGGTGACCGGAAGCGCTCGTGCCACGTGGCTCGGCTGCGGGGTTCTGGCGACGTACCCTTTCGCGTTCTACTTCTCGGCCCCGTACCAAGAGTCGCTGTACCTGCTCGCCGCCGCTGGGAGCCTTCTCGCGTGGTACGACCGCCGACCGGCCCTCGCCGGCCTCGCCGGGATGGTCGCGGCGACGGCCCGGCTCACCGCGGTCGCGTTCCCGGTCGGGCTGTTCGTCGAAGCGCTCTCCCACCGTCGTTGGCCGAGTCGGGGCGCGTGGATCGTAGCGGCCGGCACCGCCGCGGGTGTTGCCCTATTCGCCGGCTATTTGTGGATGACACTCGGTGACCCGCTCGCCCACTTCCGGGCACACGCCGCCTGGGGGCGCGAGCCGCCGAGCCTCGGCGGTGTCGGCCGGGCGGTGCTTCAGGCGTGCCGCGAACTCGTTCAACCTGACCCGTGGTTCGCGGTGGTGAAGCCGATCGCGCTGTTCGGCACGCTCGCCCTCGGCGTCCGCGGCTGGCGCAACCGCGGGCCGCTGTGGGGGTGCCTCATCCTCGTTCCGGTCGCCCAGGCGCTCAGCACCGGCACGACGCTCAGCATCGAGCGCATCGTCCTGACGAGCTTCCCGGCGGCGTTCGAGCTTGGCGAGGTGTTGGGGCGCTCGCGTATGATGCAGCTAGCCTGGCTGCTCGCCGCGGTGCCCGCGCAGCTGTTCTTCCTGTGGCTGTTCGTCAACAACGGCTTCCTGAACTGACCCCCGGCCGGAGGGCCGCCGATGAACCTCGGGTTCTACAACACGAACCTCCCCGCCCACCTCCGGGTGCTCAAGGACGAGATCGAGGGTTTTGCCCGCGGCTACGGCCTCGACTTCTACGAGACGATCTTCGAGGTCGTGGACGCCGACGACCTGAACGAGATCGCCGCGTACGGCGGCTTCCCCACGCGCTACCCGCACTGGTCGTTCGGGATGCAGTACGAGGAGCTGAAGAAGAGCTACGAGTACGGCCTGTCGAAGATTTACGAGATGGTGATCAACAACGACCCGTGCTACGCCTACCTCATGCGGTGCAACCACACCGTCGACCAGAAGCTGGTGATGGCCCACGTGTACGGCCACTGCGACTTCTTCAAGAATAACGCGTACTTCGGTCACACGACGCGGAAGATGATGGACGAGATCGCCAACCACGCCGCCCGCATCCGCGACTACGCCGTGCGGCACGGCGAGGACGAGGTCGAGGCGTTCGTCGACCGCTGCATGTCCATCGACGACCTCATCGACATCCACTCGGTCGCCATCCGCCGCCGCGACGACCACTCGAAGTACGACTTCGCCCCGAAGGACGGCGACGACGCCGACGACCGCCCGACGCGGTTCAAGTCGAAGGGGTACATGGACGAGTTCGTGAACCCCCGCGACCAACTCCGGGCCGCCGAGGAGGAGCGCCGCAAGCTCCAGGACCAGCGCGTGCCGCACTTCCCGGAGCGGCCGGAGAAGGACGTGCTGCTGTTCCTCATCGAGCACGCCCCGCTCAAGAACTGGCAGCGCGACGTGCTCAGCATCATCCGCGACGAGGCGTACTACTTTCACCCTCAAGGTCAAACGAAGATACTCAACGAAGGCTGGGCCTCGTACTGGCACAGCACCATCATGACGCAGAAGGTGCTGGAGCCGAGCGAGGTCATCGACTACGCCGACCACCACTCCGGCACGATGGCCACCAGCTCGCGCCGGCTCAACCCGTACAAGCTCGGCATCGAGCTGCTCCGCGACGTGGAGCGGCGCTGGAACATGGGCCAGTTCGGCCCCGAGTGGGACGACTGCGACGACATGGACAAGAAGCGCACCTGGGACCGCCAGCTCGGCCTCGGCCGCAAGAAGATCTTCGAGGTCCGCCGCGTCCACAACGACATCACCTTCATCGACACCTTCCTAACGCCCGAGTTCTGCAAGGAGCACCGGCTTTTCTCGTTCAACTACCAGGACCCGACGAAGAACTACGTCATCGAGAGCCGGGAGTTCCAGAAGGTGAAGCAGCGGCTGCTGTACAGCCTGACCAACTTCGGGAAGCCGTGGATCTACGTGGTGGACGGCAACCACCGCAACCGCGGCGAACTGCTGTTGCGACACGACCACAACGGGGTAGACTTAAAACAGGACGAGGCCCGCGACACGCTGGTGAACCTCCAGTACGTCTGGGCGCGTCCGGTCTGCCTGGAGACCGTGCTCGACGGGAAGCCGACGGTGCTGTGCTACGACGGCACGGACCACACCCAGCAGCCAATCGGAGGGACCGATGACGCTTCGCGAAAGCCTACTGGCAAGACTCAGTGAGTGGCTTCCCGCCGGGGACGGCCGCCACTCGATGACGCATACCGACCGCGGCCGGACCGTGACGCTCGCCGCGGACCGGGCCGACTCACTGTCGTGCCTCGTGTGGGAACTGGCCGTCGCGCCGACCGAGCCGACGACGGTCGCGCTCCGCGACTGGGCCGCCGCCGTGGCGACGCGCACGACCGGCCTGATGGAGCCGCTGACCGTCCACGAGATCGACGCCGGCCGCGGCGAGGCGGTGCTGCGGAGCACGGCCCCGTCGGCCAAGGGCGGCGCGCTCGCGTACTACGAGGTGACCCTGAACGCCGACGGCCGCGCGGTCGTCCGCCGCTTCCACGGCTCGAAGGCGACGCCCGGCCGCGAGCAGGTGGCGTTCGCCCTCACCCACGAAGTCCTCGCCAAGCTCGCCGACGACATCGCCGGCTGAGTCGCGTTCGTCCGCGTCGCAGCGCCCGGGGCCGTCCCCGGGCGCTGTCCGTTTTTACACGCCCGCCTATCACATCCGAACCCTCTCGCCCATTCGGAGGCGTCGATGACGCGGTACGCGGCAGCAGTCCTTTCCCTGACCCTGGCGGCGGGCGCGGCCCCCGCCGCGGTCAAGACCGAGACGGTCGAGTACGAGGCCGGCGGCACCAAACTGAAGGGATTCCTAGCCTACAACGACGAGGTCAGCGCCACGCGGCCGGGGGTGATCGTGTTCCCCGAGTGGTGGGGGCTCAACGACTACGCCAAGGACCGGGCGAAGCAGCTGGCCGGAATGGGGTACGTCGCGTTCGCCGCCGACCTGTACGGCGACGGCAAGGTGATCGACATTGCCCACCCGCAGGACGCCGCGAAGATGGCCGGCACGCTGCGGGCGAACGTGGGGGCGTGGCGCGCCCGTGCCGAGGCCGCGATGAAGCAGCTCACTTCCCGCCCGCAGGTGGATTCGAAGAGAATCGCCGCGATCGGCTACTGCCTCGGAGGTTCAACGGCCCTTCAGCTGGCGTACAGTGGGGCCGACCTGAAGGCGGTGACGACGTTCCACGCCGCGCTGCCGACGCCGACCGCGGCCGAGGCGATGGCGGTGAAGGCGAAGATTCTCGTCTGCCACGGCGACGCCGACTCGTTCATCCCGGCGAAGGCGATCACCGACTTCAAGGCCGCGCTCAACGGGGCGAAGGTGGGTCTCGACTTCGTGGGCTACCCGAACGTGGTCCACAGCTTCTCCGTGCCGACGGCGGACAAGGTCGGCAACCCGGGGATGAAGTACGACAAGGCGGCCGACGAGGACTCGTGGAAGCGGATGACCGCGCTGTTCCGCCAGGAACTCGGGCGCTGATCGACCAAAGCCCGGGGACGGCGGTCCCCGGGCTTTCAGCCCGTACCCCTGTTCCGTACCCTTTCCGCATGAAGACGCTCGACGACTTCCGCGCCGTATACCGTCTGCCGCTGCCCGAACTCATCCTCAAGGCGGCGGCGGTCCACCAGCAGTACCGCGACTACCGCGACATCCAGCGCTGCGAACTCCTCAGCATCAAGACCGGCGGCTGCCCCGAAGACTGCAAGTACTGCTCGCAGAGCGCCCACTACGACACCCCGGTCGACCGCCAGCCGCTCCTCACCGTCGAAGAGGTGCGCGAGCGCGCGGGTGCGGCGCGGGACCGCGGCGCCACCCGCTTCTGCATGGGCGCCGCGTGGCGGCAGCCGAAAGACGGCCCCGAGTTCGACCGCGTGCTGGACATGGTCCGCACCGTCCGCGGGCTCGGCATGGAGGCGTGCGTCACGCTCGGCATGCTGACCGAGAGTCAGGCCGAGCGGCTGAAGGACGCGGGTCTCACGGCGTACAACCACAACCTCGACACCTCCCGCCGCCACTACGCGGAAGTGGTGACCACCCGCACCTACGACGACCGCCTGGACACGCTCCGCGCCGTGTCGCGCGCCGGCATCAGCGTGTGCAGCGGCGGCATCCTCGGCATGGGCGAGACGGAGGACGACCGGCTGATGATGCTGTGCGAACTCGCGCAGCTGGACCCCCCGCCGGAGAGCGTGCCGATCAACTGCCTGATGCCGCAGGGCGGCACGCCGCTGGCGATGGCCCCGGCGGTGGACTCCCTCGAAATCGTGCGACTGGTCGCCACGGCCCGCATCGCCTTCCCGACGGCGCGGGTCCGCCTCAGCGCCGGCCGCGACCGCATGAGCCGAGAACTGCAAGTGCTGTGCTTCCTGGCCGGGGCCGACTCGGTGTTCTTCGGCGACAAGCTCCTCACCGCCCCGAACCCGCACGAGAGCGCCGACGAGGCACTGTTCCGGGCCATCGGCGTGAACCCGCCGCGGTGCGAACCGGCGACCGCCTCATGACGCTCGCCGGCCGCTGGACCGCCGTCCTCGACGACCTCCGCGGGAAGGGCCGCTACCGCGCCTTCCGCCCGCCCGCGGGCCTCGACTTCACCTCGAACGACTACCTCGGCTACGGCCCGCAGTGTCAGCCCGCTGTCACGCCCGACCTGCCACGGTCCGGCATGTCGTCCCGGCTCCTCCGCGGGCACCACGCCGTCTGGGACGAGGTAGAGGCGATGCTGGCCGCGTGGCACGGTGCCGAATCGACCCTGATGATGACCAGTGGCTACGCCGCGAACGAGGGGCTGATCGCCACCGTAGCCGAACCCGGCGACTGGGTGGCCGTGGACGAATTGAGTCACGCCTGCATCATCGACGGCCTCCGCGTCGCCCGGCCGCGGAAGTTCCTGTTCCGCCACAACGACCTGAACCACCTCGAGGACGGGTTGCGGGCCGAAGCCGCGAAGCGGCCCGAGGGGCGCGAGCTGTTTGTCGTCACCGAGTCACTGTTCAGCATGGACGGCGACACCGCCCCTCTCCGCGCGACGGTCGAGTTGTGCGAGCAGTACGGCGCCCACCTGATCGTGGACGAGGCGCACACCACCGGCTGCGTCGGGCCGCGCGGCTCCGGCAGTGTAAACGCCGCCGAGCTGCGGAGCCGCGTGCTGGCGACGGTCCACACCGGCGGGAAGGCGCTCGGCTTGCCGGGAGCCTACGTCTGCGGGTCGAAGCTCCTCAAAGAATTCCTGACGAACACCTGCCGGCACCTGATCTTCACGACCGCCCTTCCCGCGGCCGTGGGGGCGTGGTGGCGGATGCAGATTCCCCGCGTTCAGGCCGACGACGCAG
>DASPHQ010000361.1:0-5052 GCA_035629595.1 Urbifossiella sp.
GCGAACGGCAACGAATCAACCCGATGTGGTATGATGGGTGCCGCGGCTCGCGGCGGTGCCGCGCAGCCGCGGCACCGCCGCGAGCCGCGAACCCTGGCTCAGTTCTTCGCCGGCGGCGGCTCCACCGCTTCGAACGTCGAGTGCGCCCGCGCCCCGAGCCAGGTCATGGCCGCCCGCAGGCTCAACCGGGACGTCACTTTCAGCTCACCGCCCGACGTGACCTCCAGCGCCGCGAGCGTGATCGGCCGGTCCTCCGTGGCGAACAGCTTGCCCACGTCCTCGATCTCCCGCGGCGGCGCCCCGGCAGTCGTCATGAACTTGATCCAGCGGCTCGGGTTCAGCACCACGTTCAGCACCGGAGCCTCGGCCGACTTGAGGGCCAGCAGCCCCTTCACCGCCGCCACCGCGTCCGGGCCGATCGCGGCGTAGGCGGCCTTCGGCGCGAATGCCAGTGCGACCTTCGCGTCCGGCCCGCCGAGCCCTTTCTCCGTGCCGCCGAGGAACCAGCCGTTCCCCGCCAACTTGCCGACCTCGATCACGTGAACCGACACCCCGCCGACCTTCTCGGCGTTCCACTTCACCACCTTCTGGAAGTCGGGTGGCGCCTCCGCGTCGATGACGCCCTTCAACGCCTTCTCGAACGCCGCCGTGTCCTCGAACGCCACCGCCAGCACGCCGGTGAAGTGCCCGTCCTTGTTCGGCCCGCGGAACGACCCGGCCACGTCGAACTCTCCTGTCGCCACCGTCCGCTTCGCCCCCTTCAGTGCTTCTTGGAGTAGTTCGCCGGTCGGCCCGCCGACGAAGTTGGCCTGCTTCATCACGGCGTCGATCCCTTCCGTCCCGGCGGTGCGGAGCTCCTTGTTGAAGAACGGCAGCCGGGTCATGAAGCCGACGGCGGTGTCCTTCGTGATGATGCCGGCGAAGCGGTTGGCGGTCGCCTTCCGCGCCGCGAGTTCCTTCCCCAGCTCCGAGCCCGGCCGCGGCACCACGGTGAACTCGGCGCCGATCTCGGCGGCGGGGACGTCGAGCGTGAACCGGACGGTCGCCTCCTTCGCCCCCTCGCTCAGCTTCAGCCAGCGCTCGCCGAGCGCCAGCCCCTGCAGCAGCGCCTTCTCGACCGGCGACATCAGTTCCGGCGGGAACGGCAGCATCCCGGCGGCCTTCTTGCCGCGGTTGATGTAGTCCTGGGCCTGCGTGCGGAGTTCCTTCGGCAGCTTGTCGAACTGGACGCGCACGGCCAGGAGCGACTGTTCGGCCGGGTCGAGGAGCTTGGCCGTCGGCACGAGTTCGTCGGCGGCGAGGACCGCGGCCAGACCGGCCCCCTTCGCGCCCGCGGCGAGGTAGGCGTAGCCGTCGGCGAAGCGCAGCCCGATTGCCACGCCGGGGTCGGGGGCCGGAACCGTGTAGAGCCCGCCCGCCTCGGCCTTCGGGGCGGCGCCGGTGAGGCGCTCGAAGAAGCCGAGGAACGCCTTCTCCTCCGAGACCGGCACGACCAGCACGCCGACCGCCTTCGCGGGGTCGTCCGGGAGGTGGACGTAGCCGAGGACCGGCCGGCCGAGGTCGAGCCCGGCGAAGCCCTTCTCGCCGAGCTTCGCCTTGATGCCGTCGTTGATCGAGTCGACCGCCTTCTTGTCGGCGAGGGTGCCGACCACGGCGCGGGCGTCGCCGAGGATGCGGCCGACCGACTGCGCCTGGAAGGTGACGGCGGGGTCGGCGGCGGCGGCCGGGCCGGCGGCGAGCAGCGCGAGAACGGGTGCGAGGAGCCTGAGCCGCATGATGGAGCCTCCGGGGGGCGGGCGTGGGTCCGTGCGTCAGGATACGTGCGGGCGCGGCTTCCGGCGCACCCGCCCGCGGCACGAGGAATGCTCGCGACAGGGGAACCCCCGACCCGACCCCGGCCGGTTCGATGGAGCTGAGCCACCTCGCCTTCACCGCCCAGGTACTTGCCGCACCACCGGTCGCACTCCTGGTGGTGCTTCTGGCCCGCGCGGTGCCGCGCCCGTTCCTGCGCAGTTGGGCCGTCGGCTGGGTGGCGCTGGCGGTCGCGCTCGTCTCCCTCCGCGTCGCCCTGTGGCTGCCGCCCGGGTCGGTCGCCGCCCCCCTCGTCACCAGCGGCTACTACTGCCTCGAATACCTATTCGGGTACTTCGTGTGGGTCGGGTGCCGCGAGCTGGCCGGCCGCCCGGGGCCGCGCCGCGCCGACGCCTGGGTGCTCGGCCCCGCCCTGGCGTTCGGCCTCGTCGCCCCGTGGGCGAGCGCCCTCGTCCCTGGCGCCTATCCGTTCCACGCCCCGATCTTCGGCGGCTTCTTCCTGCTCGCCCTCGCCGCCACCCGCGGCTATGCCCCGGCCGGCCCGCAGACCCGCTTCGGCATCCACGTCGTCCGCGTTTGCCTCTTCGTCCTCGGCGTCCTGTTCGTCCACTACGGGCCGGTCAGTTACTACAGCCTGTACGTGACCCAGACGCACCTGAACTACATGCTCCTTAGCCCGATGTACGACGCCCTGGCCGAGGTCGGGTTGGCGTTCGGCATGGCCCTGGTCGCGGTCGAACAGGTCCGCGACGAGCTGGACGCGACCAACCGCCGCCTCGCCGACGTGAACGTGCAACTGGAGCAATCGAACTACCGCCTCGAAACCGCGTCCGACCAGCTGGAGGTGGCCGCGCGGACGGACGCGCTGACCGGCCTCCTCAACCGCCGGGCGTTCGACTCGCTGCTGGCGGCGCGGGTGGGCACGTCGTTCTCCGGGGCGGTCGCGGTGGTGGACCTGAACTCGCTGAAATACCTCAACGACACCCACGGCCACGCCGCCGGGGACGCGTCCATCAGCCTCGTTGCGCGGGCGCTGCGGGCGAACTTCCGCATCGGCGACGCCGTGTTTCGCACCGGCGGCGACGAGTTCCTGGCCCTGGCCGAGGGCGGCCGCACCGGCGAACTCGTCGGCCGGCTCGACGCCGTGGACGCCTCCATCCGCGGCGTGCGGCTGCCCGGCCTATCGGCCCCCGTGGACCTGGTCGTGGCGTGGGGGCTCGCCGACTTCGACTCCACCGCCGAGTTGCCGGCCGCGGTCGCCCGCGCCGACCACGCGATGTACGAGCAGAAGCAGCGGCGGAAGGCGACGGCGCCGGCCTGACGCTGGACACGGCCGCCGCGACCCGTCATCATCGGAGAATGCACACCACCCGACGCGACTTCCTGTGGCAGTCCGGCGGCGGTCTCGGCGGCGTCGCCCTCGCCGCGCTCCTCGGCCGCGACCACCTCCTCGCGCAACCTACGCCCCGCCGCCCCGACGGCGGCCTGCACCACGCCCCGAAGGCCAAGCGCGTCGTCCAACTGTTCATGGCCGGCGGCGCCAGCCATGTCGATCTGTTCGACTACAAGCCCGAACTGGTGCGGCGGCACGGCCAGCCGTCCGACTTCGGCGAGCGCGTCGAGGCGTTCCAGAACGGCCTCGGCCCCTGGCTCAAACCCCTCTGGGACTTCAAGCCTTACGGCCAGTCCGCCCGCATGCTCTCCGACACGGTCGCGCCACTGGGGGCCGTCGCCGACGAGCTGGCGTTCGTGCACAACGTCGTCGGCAAGACCGGCGTCCACAGCCAGGGGACGCTCCTGCAAACGACCGGCTTCAACCGCCCCGGCTTCCCCGGAATGGGCTGCTGGGTGAGCTACGGCCTCGGCTCCGCGAACGACAACCTGCCGACGTTCGTGGTGCTGCCGGACCACCGCGGCCTCGCCTCGAACGGCACGAAGAACTGGGACAGCGCCTTCCTCCCCGCCCAGCACCAGGGCACGTCCATCTACCCGGGTTCACCCACGCCGATCGAAGACCTCTTCCCCGACGCCCGCGCCCGCTACCTCACCCCCGCCGCCGACCGCGCCGCCGGCGACGTGCTGGCGCAACTCAACCGCGCTCACGCCGCCGCCCGCCCCGGCGACGAGCGGCTCGACGCCCGCATCCGCAGCTACGAACTCGCCGCGCGGATGCAGCTGGCCGCCCCCGAGGCGCTCGACCTGTCCCGCGAACCCGCCTCCGTGCTGAAGCTGTACGGCCTCGACCACGGCCGCACCGCCTTCGACCGCGACATCAACGCCGTCGAGGAAACGGACTACTTTTCCCGCAAGTGCCTGGTCGCCCGCCGGCTGCTGGAGCGCGGCGTGCGGTTCGTGCAGGTGTGGAGCGGCAACGACAACGGCTTCCCGCGGCGGAACTGGGACAGCCACGAGGACGTGCACCGCGACCACGGCCCGCTGGCGCTCGGCATGGCCCGCGGCGCCGCCGCCCTCATCGCCGACCTGAAGCGGACCGGCCTCCTCGCCGACACGGTGGTGCTGTGGACGACGGAGTTCGGCCGGATGCCGAGTTCGCAGGGCGGCAAGGGGCGCGACCACAACCCGTACTGCTTCACGAACTGGCTGTGCGGCGGCGGCATCAAGGGCGGTGCGACGGTCGGCGCGAGCGACGAGTTCGGCTACAAGCCCGCCGACCGCCGCCACCCGACCGAGGTGTACGACATTCACGCCACCGTGCTCCACCTCCTCGGCATCGACCACACCAGGCTGACGGTCCGCCACAACGGCATCGACCGCCGCCTGACCGACGTTCACGGCCACGTCCTCGACGGGCTGCTGCGATAAATCGTCGTTTGGGTGAAAATAATTGTTTCCGCCGCACCCCCCACCGGGTCGCGGAAACATGTCACGCGGACAGAACGACGCTCACCTGATCGACATGCCGGCCGGAAGTCCTTGCCCCGCATGGCCGAGCGGCGATTTGTAGCGGGCTGCTCGTCGCTCGGGTCGGAATGAGTGTTTCCGGCCTACCCCCCACCGGGCTCAGGAAACAATGATGCACGGACAGGCATCGACTGAACGGGTCGCGGAAATTTTGCCGGTTTTTCGATTGACTCACCCCCGAACGGCGATAGCGTGCGGTAAGCAACTTCCGTCCGCATGTTGGCGCGCGTTGAAATAGTGTCGGCAGTCCGGGTTTGCTCCCAGGAGTCGCCGCGATGTTCTCGCCCCCCCTCGCTCGTCTGATCGCCAAACTGTTCG
>DASPHQ010000362.1:0-2116 GCA_035629595.1 Urbifossiella sp.
CGGCTCGGGGCTTCGGCTCGGGGCTGGTAGCCGCGGGCTTCAGCCCGCGCCCACCTGCGGCGGAGTACCCGGGAGCCACGCCGCTGTGACACCGCCCGCGTCGCGCGGGCTGAAGCCCGCGGCTACCAGCCCCGAGCCGAAGCCCCGAGCTGGTTCGACCACGCACGCCGACGACGTTGAGGCCGCGATGACCCCCGATGAGTTCCGCGCCTACGGCCACAAGCTGATCGACTGGCTCGCCGACTACCGCGCCGGCGTCGCGTCGCGCCCCGTGATCGCGCAGACCGAACCCGGCCAGGTGAAGGCCGCGCTGCCGTCTGAACCGCCCGCCGAGCCCCAACCGTTCGACGCGGTCCTCGCCGACCTCGACCGCGTCATCACGCCCGGCCTGACGCACTGGCAGCACCCACGGTTCTTCGGCTACTTCCCCTCCAACGCCTTGTTCGCCAGCGTGCTCGGCGACCTCGTCAGCACCGGTCTCGGCGTCATCGGGCTGAACTGGCAGGCCAGCCCCGCCCTCACCGAACTCGAAGAAGTGGTGTGCGACTGGATGCGCCAGTTGCTCGGCCTTTCGACCGCGTGGAGCGGCGTCATTCAAGACACGGCTTCGACCGGAAGCCTGCTGGCCCTGCTGTGCGCCCGCGAGCGCACCACGAACTTCTCCCTCGCCCGCGGCGGTCTGCAGGGCGAGCCCCGGCCGCTCACCGTGTACGTCTCGACGCAGAGCCACAGCTCCGTCGAGAAGGCGGCGCTGTTGGCCGGGTTCGGCCGCGAGAACGTCCGCGCCGTCCCGCACGACGACGCCTTCGCCATGCGGCCCGACGCCCTCGACGAACTGGTGACCGCCGACCGCGCGGCGGGGCGGCTGCCGTGTGCCGTGGTCGCCACGACGGGCACCACCGCCTCCACCGCACTCGACCCGCTCGCGCCGATCGCCGAGGTCGCGGCCCGGCACAAGTTGTGGCTCCACGTCGATGCCGCGATGGCCGGCTCGGCGATGATCCTCCCCGAGTGTCGGTGGATGTGGGAGGGAATCGAGCGGGCCGACACGGTGCTCCTCAACCCGCACAAGTGGCTCGGGGCCGTCTTCGACTGCTCGCTGTTCTACACCCGCGACCCCGACCACCTCGTCCGCGTGATGTCCACCAACCCCAGCTACCTGCGCACGGCCGCCGACGGGAAGGTGACGAACTACCGCGACTGGGGCATCCCCCTTGGCCGCCGCTTCCGGGCGCTGAAGCTGTGGTTCCTCCTCCGCGCGGAGGGCGTGAGCGGCTTGCAGGCCCGGCTGCGGCGTGACATCGACAACGCGTCGTGGTTCGCCGAGCAGGTGCGCGCGACGCCACAGTGGCGCGTGGTCGCGCCGGTGCCACTGCAAACGGTGTGCGTCGTCCACGAGCCGCCCGGCGTCGCCGGCGAAGCGCTCGACGCCCACACCCGGGGCTGGGCCGAGCGCGTCAACCATTCTGGCCGGGCGTACCTGACGCCGGCGGTCCTCGGCGGCCGGTGGGTGGTGCGCGTGTCCGTCGGTGCGGAGCAGACCACCCGGGCGGATGTCGAGGCGCTCTGGGCCATCCTGAGAAGCACGGCCGAGGGCGGGGACGCACACCCGTCGTGACAGGGCTACGCACGGATTGACCTTGGGTAAGGTAGCGGGATGGGGTACGGACACGGCTCCCGCCCGGAGCTGACCACGCCCGCCTCCCTCCTCGACCGCCTCGGCGAGTTGACCGACCCCCGGGACCGACGGGGCCGCCGGTACCCACTCGTCCCGCTCCTCGGGCTCTGCCTGGTCGGCATCCGGGCCGGGCACCCCGCCCTCGCGGCGATCTCCGACATCATCACTGTCCGCCCCGACGACCGCGTGCTGCAGATCCTGGCGGGGCCCGGCTCGGGGAAAACGGAGGTGCTCGTCTGGCGGGTGCTGTACGACCTCTGCGTCCTGGGCACGCCGAGCGAGCGGGTGATGGTCACCACGTTCACCGGATCCAGAATCCCGCACGACGGGTGACCCGGTTCCAGTTCGACGGGGGGTGGAGAGTGATCGCGGCTACCACGCCCTGTGCCGAACCGACCTCCTGAGCCGACGGCCGGGCGTATGAGTAACTAGAGGCGT
>DASPHQ010000363.1:0-4388 GCA_035629595.1 Urbifossiella sp.
CCGGGGTGCAACCCCGGGCGGCGTCCGCGGTGGACCGTTCACCTGTCCGTACCGAGACCGTAGGTCGCATGACCGAAGCGTCGCCCGAGTTCCCAGTGGTCGTAGTCGGCGCCGGCCCGGCCGGGAGCGTGACCGCGCGCGAGCTGGCCCGCCACGGCGCCCGCGTGCTGCTCGTTGATCAGGCGACGTTCCCGCGGCCGAAGGTGTGCGGCTGTTGCCTCAACGTCGCGGGGATCGCCGCGCTGGAGGCCGTGGGCCTGGGACATGTGTTGAGCGAGTTGGGCGCCGTGCCGCTGCGACGGGTGAAGCTCGCGGCCGGCCGCGCCGACGCCGACGTGCCGCTCCCCGGCGGCGTGGCCGTGTCGCGGGACGCGCTCGACCTGGCGCTGCTGCGCGAGGCGGAAAGTGCGGGCGCGGTGGTGCGAACGGGCGTGCGCGCGAAGGTGGACGACGGCGAGCGTTTGCGCGTTACGCTCGGCGGTCCCGACGCGCTCGCCCCCGAGGCCGTCGTGCTCGCGTCCGGGCTGCCGACGCGCACCGACGCCGCCCCCGGGTCGCGGCTCGGCGCCGGTGCCGTGCTTCCGGCCGACGCGGTGCCGGGGTTCTACGCGCCGGGTACGATCTTCATGGCGACCGCCCGCGGCGGGTACGTCGGCCTCGTCCGCCTCGAGGACGGCCGGCTCGACCTCGCGGCGGCGTTCGACCCGGCGTTCGTGAAGGCCGCCGGCGGCGTCGGGGCGGCCGCGCTCGACGTGCTGAAATCGACCCGCTGGCCGCTCCCGCCGGGCGTCGCCGACGCCGCGTGGAAGGGCACCCCGGCTCTGACGCGCACCCCGCGCGCGGTCGCCGGCCGGCGGACCTTCGCGGTCGGCGACGCGGCCGGGTACGTCGAGCCGTTCACCGGCGAAGGGATGGCCTGGGCGCTCGCCGGCGCCGCGGCGCTGGCCCCGATCGTGCGCGAAGCATCGACCGGGTGGACCGAGGCGCACGCCGCCGCGTGGCGGAAGGCGCACGCCCGGGTGGTCGGTGGCCGGCAGGGCGTGTGCCGCGCCGCCGCCCGCGCGCTGCGCTCGCCGACGTTCACCCGCTTCGTCGTCCGCGTCCTGTCCGTGCTCCCCGTGCTCGCCCGCCCGATCACCGCCGCGCTGAACCGACCCACCGGACGACCCGCATGAGTTTCGCCATCCACGGCCTCGGCACCGCCAACCCGCCGGACGCCGTCTCGTCGGCCGACGGCCTCCGCCTCGCGCGGATCCTCGCCGGGACCGACGTGCGCACGTCGACGTGGCTCGTCCCCGTCTACGAGAAGTCCGGCGTCGAGCGTCGCTTCCAGGTCATCGGCGGGGCCGTCATGCAAGACGGGTTCGACGGCGTGAACCGGTTGAACTCGCCGTTCTACCCCACGCTGGCGCGCGAGAACGTCGGCCCGACGACGGCCGAGCGGATGACGATGTACGCGGCCGAGGCGGGGCCGCTGGCGCTGCGGGCGGCGGCGGCGGCGGTGGCCGAGAGCGGGTTCGCGCCGGAGAGCTTCACCCACCTGGTGACGGTGTCGTGTACCGGCTTCGGGGCGCCGGGGGTGGACCTGGCCCTGATCCGCGGGCTGGGGCTGCGGCCGACGGTGGAGCGGACGCACGTCGGGTTCATGGGGTGCCACGGGGCGATGAACGGGCTGCGGGTGGCGCGGGCGTTCGCGGCCGCGGACCCCGCCGCACGGGTGCTGGTGACCGCCGTGGAGCTGTGCAGCCTCCACTACTACTACGGCAACGAGGCGGACAAGCTGATCGCCAACGCCATCTTCGCCGACGGCGCCGCGGCGGTGGCCGGGTGCGCCGCGCCGCGGCGGGGCGACTGGGCACTGCGGGCGTCGGGGTCGTGCCTCATCCCCGAGTCGACCGCGGACATGGCCTGGACGGTCGGCGACAACGGCTTCACCATGACGCTGTCGCGCCGCGTCCCCGGGCTGATCGCCGCCCACCTGCGGCCGTGGCTCGAAGGCTGGCTGCGCGACAACGGCCTGTCACTGGCCGACGTGAAGAGCTGGGCCGTCCACCCGGGCGGGCCGAAGATTCTCGTCGCGGTCGAGGAGTCGCTGGGGCTGCCGCCGGCGGCGCTGGCGGCGTCGCGGGCGGTGTTCGCGGACCGCGGCAACATGTCGAGCCCGACGGTGCTGTTCGTGCTGGACAAGCTCCGCCGCGAGGGCGCCCCGGGGCCGTGCGTGGCGCTCGGGTTCGGCCCCGGGCTGGTGGCGGAGGCGGCGCTGTTTGCATAGTGGGCAGTGGCCAGTGCGAACCAAGAAGCCCGGGGACGGCCGTCCCCGGGCTTTCTGTCTTTACTGTCCACTGCCCACTGCCCACCTGCCCACTTCTCTCTACCCGCCGCCTGTAACCTCCACCACCTTCTCGGTCGTCAGCGGCCGGTCGCCGAGCGCGTCGGCCGCCAGCCGGAAGCGGAACCACGCCTGCCCCGGCCGCTCCGCCCGGTACGTGATCGTGTACACCCGCTCGCCGCCGGCCACGACCGCCTCCGGGCCGAACAGCACCTTGCCGTTCTCCGCCCGCACCTGCGGCGTCGCCTGGATGAACGCCACCTCCGACGGCAACTCCACCTCCAGCCGCACGTTCCGCGCCTCCTCGCCGCCGGTGTTCCGCACCCGGACCGTCACCGTGCCGTTGCGCCCCTTCGCCACCGCCGCCGGATCCTGCACCTGTTCCCACACCAGCGCCGCCGTCCCCTGGAACACCGTCCGCAGCTCCTGCGCGTCGCGCGTCTTGCGGGCGTCGGTCGCGGACGCCGTCACCACCCGCTGGCCGCTCGTCGTCGCCTTCAGGCCGTAGCGGAGCGTCACCCCTTCGCCGGCGTCCAGCTTCGGGATCGACCACACGATGCCCTCGCGGACCAGCACGCCGCCGTCGGTGCGCATCGTCGGCCGGCAGTCGGCCGGCACGCTCCCGGTCACCTTCACGTTCGTGCTCGGCAGCGTGCCGGTGTTGCGGACGGTGATCTCGTACCGCGCCGACTCGCCGGGGCTCACCACCCCCTTCGGGCCGTCGAGCCGCACCGCCAAACCCGGCACGAGCACCTGCGTGCGCCCCTCGGTCTTTTCGAGAATCCCCTTCTCGGCGGTGACGACGGTGGTCCCCGCGGCCTCGCCGGCCTGCTGCGGGTTGAGGCGGAACTCGACCACCTTCCGCTGCCCCGGCAGGAGCGTGCCGAGCTCCCACTGCCACTGGTTGTCCTCGGGGCGGGTCCGCTTCACGCCGGTCGTCACCGCCTGCACCTGCGCCGTGGCGGTGAGCGTCTCCACCAGCTTCACCTTCTCCGCGGGGACTTTGCCGGTGTTCTCGACGAGCACGCGCACGGTGAACGGCTCGTCCTTCACCGACTGCTTCGGGGCGGTGCGGGTGACCTTCAGGCCGGGCTTGGCGATGCGCGTAACGGTCGCCTCGCCGTGTTCGAAGCGGACGTAGGCGAGGTTCTTCACCTCCCGCGCGTCGGCCTTCGGCTTCAGGACCAACTCGATGGACTTCGACTGCCCGCCCTTGAGGGTGCCGAGCGACCACGTGAGCTGCTTGTTCTTGTCCGGCGCCTCGTCGAACGTCGGGTTGGCCGACACCACTTTCTCGACGCCGTCGGGGATCGGGTTGCGGACGGTGACGCGGTGGGCGTCGGCGGCGGAGCTGTTGGTGACGGTGAGGACGTACTTGATGTCGTCGCCCGGGGCCGAGTCGGCGGGGACGCGGACCTGCACGCGGACGACCGGCGGCGGCGGGTCGCTGACCGGACGCGGCAGCACGGCGGCCTTGTCGAGCGACACCGGCTGCGAGAACTGCGCCGGCTCGACGTTCGGGTCGTCGATCGGGGGTTGCCCGGGGACGACGAGGCGCGGCAGCGGTTCGGTGCGGATTTCGGGGAGGAGTTCGGGTTCGGGTTGGGCGCGGAGGCTGGCGGCGAGCGCGAGGGCGCCGGCGAGGGCCGCGAGTCGCCGGAACGTGGGTGCCGTCATGGTCTTCCTCCGTCGCCCGGCCGGCCAGGGTTTCCCGGTCGCGGCGGGGGTATAGCGTCCCGCGGGGGGCTGGGGAAGGGGAGTTGGCGCGGCGAGCCGAGGGCCGTCAGGCCCCGGGTGAGTCACGCACTTCGCGCCACCTCGTACGTGTCCCATGATGGGAACGTCACCCGGCCCCTGACGGGGCTCGGCTCGCCGGTTGCCGCGCCCCCGCGGCCCGGTTACGCTCGACCCCATGACCACGCCCGCCGACCGCCCGCGTGTGCTGACTTTTGTCCCTGGCGGGCCGGCGGCCCCCGATCCCCCCGCGCCGCTGGCGCTGCTGCCGGGGTCGTTCAACCCGCTGCATCACGGCCACGTCGAGCTGGCCCGCGCCGCCGCG